>NZ_LGHL01000014.1 GCF_001908205.1 Bradyrhizobium sp. NAS80.1 | reverse complement strand
AGCCGCCTCCGTCAATCCGCCCCCGCCGCAACAGGCGCAGCAGCCGGCGCGCGCCGCCTGCAACAACCCGAATGCGCTCGGCGTCGCTCGCACCGTCGAGATCGACACGACGGGAGGTCCCGGCTTCGGCTTCGAGCACTTCAAGGAGCTCGACTTCCTGCGTGACCACGAGGTGGTGCTGACCTTCGACGACGGTCCATGGCCGCACAACACGCCGGCTGTGCTGAAGGCGCTGGCCGATGAGTGCACGACGGGCATCTTCTTCCCGATCGGAAAACACTCGACCTATGAACCTGAGATCCTGAAGCAGGTCTATGCCGCCGGCCACACGGTCGGCGCGCATACCTGGTCGCACGCCAATCTCAACAACAAGAAGCTGACCGAGCAGCAGAGAAAGGACGAAATCGAGAGGGGCTTCAGCGCCGTGAAATGGGCGCTCGGCGGCATCTCGCCCTCGCCGTTCTTCCGCTTCCCTGCGCTGCAGCATCCGCCGGAGATGGTCACCTATCTCGGCACCCGCAACATCGCGATCTTCTCGTGCGACCTCGATTCCTTTGACTTCAAGGCCTCCAAGCCCGAGAAGGTGATCGACACCGTGATGAAGAAGCTCGACAGCAAGGGCAAGGGCATCATCCTGATGCACGACTTCCAGAAGCATACCGCGGAGGCCCTGCCCGAGCTCCTGAACCGCCTCAAGGCCGGCGGCTACAAGGTGGTGGCGATGCGCGCCAAGGCTCCGGTCTCGACGCTGCCCGAATACGACCAGGAGCTGCTCAAGGACATCAAGCTGCCGACGGTGAGCCAGCGCCCGGTCAATTCCGTGGTGACGACCGTTTCCGAATAGCCGGCAATTGTCTTTCCGCTTCGAAGGTTACGTCATCGTCTCCGCGGACGGCATGCTCGCCGACGCGAGCAATGTCATGCCCGACAGTCTGAAGTTCGAAGGCGACAAGCTGTTCTTCGAGCAGGCGCTCGACCGCGCCGCACTAATCGTGCACGGCCGGCACTCGCACGAGCAGCAGCCGAATTCGCCGAAACGCAAGCGGCTGATCCTGACCCGCAAGATCAAGGCGCTCACCGTCGATCCGGAGATGCCGAACGCGACGTTGTGGAATCCGGATCATGCGAGCTTCGAGGAGGCCCGCGCCTTCGCTGACGTGGCTTCCGGCATCGTCGCAATCATCGGCGGCCCCGTCGTGTTCGACATGTTCATGGACCGCTACGCCACGTTCTGGCTGTCGGAGGCCCCGCATGTGCGCCTGCCTGGCGGCGAAGGCTGCTTTGTGGGCGTGCCGGAGCGGACGCCGCATGAGGTGCTGGCGGCGCATGGGATGAAGCCCGGCGCACCGTATGCGCTCGATGCAGCGCATGACGTTACGGTCACGCCCTGGCGCAGAGTGGGTTAGCGCCGGCGTAACCAGCCTCTTCTCTCACATCGCGGTGAATTACGCCTTCGCCGAACGCACCTTGGGAGACCTACACGTCCCCGTAGGCCGCCTCGACCGGGCGCGTGGCGCGGCCATAGCCGATGATCATGCACAGCGCACCGATGATTGACAGGTTCTTGAGCGCATCAACCAGCATCTTGGCATTGTCGGGCGGCGCCTGGTTCCAGAAATCGTAGAACAGGACGGTGGCGACCGCGACGTAGATGATCAGCAGCATCGCAAAGAAGCGCGCGCCGAAATTCAGCGCGATCATCAGGCCCGCGATGATCTCGAGCCCGCCGACCGCGATCGCCAGCAGCTGCGGCGTGGTCATGGCGGTCGCCGTCTCGACCTGCTTGGCGTATGGCTCGATGACGTCAGGCACAACGACCTTGCCGGCGATGAAATCGGCGGTCGCCTGGATGGCAAAGAGCTTGGTCGCGCCCGTGTAGATGAACAGCACGGCGAACAGGATCCGCCCGAAAGTCACGAACGCTGGCATGATCGGCCTCTTGGCAAAGCTCAAAGCGCGGGACGCTTGGGGGGGATTATGAAGACTCCATTTGCGGTTTTCAAACGGGGAAATGGAGAAACTCTTTCGAAAAGGTTGAGCCACCGAGGCTCGGGCGGGTGTGCTGCCTCTCCCCGTCTTTACGGGGAGAGGGGCCGCCTGCAGGTGACAGCGGAAATCGCGCGGGGGCTCCCCCTTCACCCGAATTCGAGCGCAGCTCGAATTCGACCTCTCCCCGCAAGCGGGGCGAGGTAAAGAGACAGCGCTGCCCTTACGTAAACAGCGTCGGCTGCTGCCGTGCCGCCCGCTCCTGGGCTTCGACCACGGCGACCGCGGTCATGTTGAGGACGCCGCGCGCGGTCACGCCGGGCGTCAGGATGTGCGCCGGGCGCGCCGGCCCGATCAGGATCGGGCCAACGGGAAGCGCGTCCGCCAGCGCCTTGATCATCTGGTAGGCGACGTTGGCGGTGTCGAGGTTCGGCATGATCAGGATGTTGGCCTCGCCCTCGAGCTTGGAGTGCGGCAGCACCAGCTTGCGCGCCGCCGCCGACAGCGCGGTGTCGCCCTGCATCTCGCCGTCGGCCTCGATCTCCGGATGCTTCTCCTTCAGAAGCTGGGTGGCCCGGCGCATCTTGCGCGAGGAATCGGTGTCGTAGCTGCCGAAGTCGGAGTGGGAGACGAAGGCGATCTTCGGCTTGACGTTGAAGCGCTGGACGTGGACCGCCGCGAGCGCCGCGATCTCGGCGAGCTCCTCCGCGCTCGGATTGGGCCGCACCTGGGTATCGGTGAGGAAATAGGCGCCCTTGCGCGTGATCATCAACGCGAGCGCCGCATAGTCGCTGATCCCCGGCGAGAAGCCGACGATCTCGCGGACATGGCGCAGGTGGCTCATGTAGCGCCCCTCGACGCCGCAGAGCATCGCATCCGCCTCCCCGCGCACCACGGCAAGCGCCGCGATCACCGTGTTGTTGGTACGCACGACTGTACGCGCCGCGTCCGGCGTCACGCCGCGGCGACCGGCGACCTCGACATAGGACTGCACATAGGAGCGGTAACGCGGATCGTCCTCGGGATTGATGAGGTCAAAGTCCTTGCCGGCCCGGATCGAGAGGCCGAAACGCTTGATGCGCGCCTCCACGACGGAAGGACGGCCGACCAGGATCGGCCGCGCCAGCTTCTCCTCCAGTACGACCTGGGTGGCGCGCAGCACACGCTCGTCCTCGCCTTCGGCGTAGATCACGCGCACCGGCTGGGTCTTGGCCTTCGCGAACATCGGCTTCATGACGAGGCCGGAGCGGAAGGCGAAGCGCTCGAGCAGCGCTGTATATTCGTCGAAATTGGTGATGGGGCGCGTCGCGACACCCGACTCCATCGCGGCCTTGGCGACGGCCGGCGCGATGCGCAGGATCAGGCGCGGATCGAACGGGCTCGGGATCAGCGAACCCGGGCCGAAGCCCTGCGTCTCGCCGGTATCAAAGCCCCCCTGCGCGACCGCATCCGACGGCGCTTCGCGCGCGAGCTGCGCGATGGCCTCCACTGCGGCGTGCTTCATCTCCTCGTTGATCGCGCTAGCGCCGACGTCAAGTGCGCCGCGGAAGATGAAGGGGAAGCAAAGGACGTTATTGACCTGGTTCGGATAGTCGGAGCGGCCGGTGCAGATCATGGCGTCGGGGCGCACCTTGCGCGCTTCCTCCGGCATGATCTCCGGCGTCGGATTGGCAAGCGCCATGATCAGGGGCTTGTCGCCCATCGCCTTGGCCATCTCCGGCTTGAGCACACCCGGTGCCGACAGGCCGATGAAGATGTCGGCGCCGCCGATGACATCGGCGAGCGTGCGCTTGTCGGTCTTCTGCGCATAGACTGCCTTCCAGCGGTCCATCGAGGTATTGCGGCCCTCATGCACGAGGCCGTCGATGTCGCAGACCCAGATATTCTTGCGCTGCGCGCCCATCGATACCAGGAGGTTCAGCGTCGCGAGCGCGGCCGCCCCTGCCCCCGACGCCACGATCTTGACGTCGGACAGCTTCTTGCCGTTCAGCCGCAGGCCATTGGTGATGGCGGCGGCGACGATGATGGCGGTGCCGTGCTGGTCGTCATGGAAGACCGGGATCTTCATGCGCTCCTTCAGCCGGGTCTCGATCTCGAAGCATTCCGGTCCGCGAATGTCTTCCAGATTGATGCCGCCGAAAGTCGGCTCGAGCGCCGCCACGGTCTCGACCACGCGGTCGATGGTGTCGGCCGCGATCTCGATGTCGAACACGTCGATGCCCGCGAATTTCTTGAACAGGACCGCCTTGCCTTCCATCACGGGCTTGGAGGCGAGCGGGCCGATATTGCCGAGGCCGAGTACCGCGGTGCCGTTGGAGACCACCGCAACGAGGTTGGCGCGGGTCGTCAGCGTCGCAGCTTCCGCCGGGTTCTTCGCGATCTCGGTGCAGGCGGCGGCAACGCCCGGAGAATAGGCAAGCGCGAGGTCGCGCTGGTTGGCGAGCGGCTTGCTCGCCTGGATCTCGAGCTTTCCGGGGCGCGGCAGACGGTGATAGGCCAGCGCCGCCTGGTGGAGATCATCAGAATAGGACGACATGCGGTGTCTCGCCTCGCGTTACCGGCCTCAAAAAAATGCAAGATCCGGAGCGGCCGCCCGAGCGGACGGTATTTCCGGGCCATGGAAACGGGATGAAGCACGCCGGGCGCCTCGGTGGCAACATCCGATTGCGGCCCCATCAACAGGGCGCCCCGTCAAATATTTGATAGCTATAGCCTTCCCTGGACCGCACGGCGTTTCGCGAATATGGCAGCTTGCGCAGTGCAAAACGAGCAACTGGAGCTGGGAATGAAGCGAATCCTGATCGGCCTGATCGCACTTGCCGTGCTTGCCGCGGGCGGATGGTTCGGCTTCAACCTTTACGCACAACATCGCGCCACCGCCGAAGTCGAGGCCGCCTTCGACCGAATCCGCAGCCACCGCAACAAGGCAAGCCACGGCAAGGTGGCCTTCGACGTGATGAGCCGGACGCTGACGGTCGAGGACATCGCGGTCGCTCCCGAGAGCCAGCCGCAGGCGCAGATCAAGATCGCCGGCATCAAGGGCACGGGCGTTCGCCTGATCGACGATATCAGCTTTTCGGCCGATAGCATCGACATCAGGGATTTCGAAGTCAGACTGGACCAGATCGGCCCGGCGAAAGTGAAGGCCTCCTACAAGGTCCCGCAACTGACCATGCGCGACTATGCAGGTCCCGTTCATGCCGGAAATACGCCAGCGGGCGGCTCCCTGATCGAGATGTACCGCTATCTGCTCGATCAGTACGCAGGCGTCTCGGCATCGTCGCTCACGGCCCCGACGCTGTCGATGACCTTCGATGCGGGCAGCAGCGCCATCGGCAGCGGCGAGTTCTCCTACTCCGGGCTGGAGATCCAGAATCTGAAGCACGGCAAGATCGATGCGATGAAGGCAGACCACGCCGTCTTCACGGTCGACGTGAAGCAGCCGGGCAAGCAGGACAAGCTGACCGGCGATCTTTCCAACATCATCGTCAATGACTTTGATGCGACCGCGATCGCCGCCGCGTTCGACCCCAAGACCACTGACGACCGCTTCCACCGTGTGTACCGGCAAATCTCGGTCGGCCCCTACGTGCTCAAATCGGCGCAGGGCATGCGGACGGACATCGAGGGAATCACTTTCGAGGACGTCGCGGTGCAGCCGTCGAAATTCCGGCCGGCCGAGATTATCGCGCTCCTGCCGGCGGATCGGTCGGCTCCTCCGACGCCGGCACAATCGCGCGAAATGATGGAGAAGCTCGCCGGCTTCTACGAAGGCCTTCGCGTCGGCAAGGTCGAGATCGGCAAGATGTCGATGGGAACGCCGCAAGGGACGGCCAGGATCAACGCTATCAGGTACCGCGAGGGCGAATTCGCAGTCGAGGGCCTCGATGCGCCGGTCCCGCAGGGGCAGTTCAAGATGGAGCGCTTCGCCCTGAAGTCCTTCAGCACAGCTAATCTGTTGCGTTGGGCAGCAGGCCTCACGAACGTTGGAGAGGCGCCCGCGCCGGATCAGATACTCGGCCTGTTCCGCGTGCTCGAAGGCGCCGAAATCAAGGGGGTTGTCGCGCCCTACAAGAACACGCGGCAGCTCGTCACAATCGACACGATCAGCCTGAACTGGGGCCAGCTGATCGGATCGATCCCGAGCAAGGCCAATCTGGTCGTGAAGATGGTGACCCCCACCGATCCCTCTAATCCGGCGCAGCGGCCGCTGATCATGGCGGGCGTCGACAAGCTCGCGATCGACCTCGATCTCGGCGCCGCCTGGACGGAGTCCTCGGGCGCCTTTGCGTTTGCGCCAGCCACCATCAATCTCGGCAATCTTGCCAGGGCGCAGGCACGCTTCGGGCTCGCCAATGTGCCGCGTGGCGTGTTCACGGCCGACCCGATGCAGGCGATGGATCAGGCGGCGCAGATCGAGACCGGCGCGATCGAGCTTTCGTTGCGCGACAGCGGCGTCGTCGATCTGATCGTGGCGCAGTTTGCACGCACGCAGAACTTCAGCCGCGACGCCGCGCGCAGCGCCATCGTCGAGATGATCCGGGCGGAGGGCGAGAAGGTCACGACAGCCAATCTCGATGCCAAGGCGGCGGTCGATGCGCTTGCCGACTTCGTCGCGACGTCAGGGCAAACGCTCACCATCAAGCTGACGCCACTCGGCAAGGTGCCGGTGTTTCAGCTCGTGGACGCCCTGAACAGCGAGCCGATCGTCGCGCTGGCCCAATTCCGCATCGAGGCGTCGACGGGGCTGTAAGCACGGCTGCTGAGCCGATTTCCATCTCGTGTCCCGGACGCGGCGCGGCATGAAATGACGCGACGCAGAGTCGGGACCCAGAAAGGCCGGTATGCGCTGAGATGTGGGCCCCGGCTCTGCAGCTCACCGCTGACTGGACGATGCTCGCATCGCCAGGGAAGCGCCGCGCTGCGTCCGGGGCACGAGACCGAAAGCCGGCTCAGCTCACTTCTGCGGCAAGTTCACCCGCACATGCAGCTCGCGGAGCTGCTTGGTCGTGGCTTCCGACGGCGCGCCCATCAGCAGGTCCATGGCCTGCTGGTTCATCGGGAACAGCGAGATCTCGCGCAGGTTGGTGGTGCCGCAGAGCAGCATCACGATACGATCGACGCCCGCGGCCATGCCGCCATGCGGCGGCGCGCCATACTGGAAGGCGCGGTACATGCCGCCGAAGCGATCGACCACTTCCTGTTCGCCATAGCCCGCGATCTCGAACGCCTTCACCATCGCTTCCGGCACGTGGTTACGGATGCCGCCCGAGGCGATCTCGTAGCCGTTGCAGGTGATGTCGTACTGGAACGCCTTGATGGTGAGCGGATCCTGGCCCTTCAGCGCATCAAGGCCGCCCTGCGGCATCGAGAACGGGTTGTGCGAGAAGTCGACCTTCTTGTCGTCCTCGTTGTACTCGTACATCGGGAAGTCGACGATCCAGGCGAGCTCGAACCGCTCCTTGTCGGTGAGGTTCAATTCCTCGCCGACCTTGTTGCGGGCAAGGCCTGAGAACTTCCAGAATTTGTCGGGATCGCCGGCGACGAAGAAGGCGGCATCGCCCTCCTTCACACCGAGCTGCGTGCGGATCGCAGCGGTGCGCTCCGGCCCGATGTTGTTTGCGAGGGGACCTGCGCCCTCGCCGCCCTCGCGCCACATGATGTAGCCGAGACCGGGCTGGCCCTCGCCCTGCGCCCACGAATTCATGCGATCGCAGAACGCGCGCGAACCGCCGCCCGGCGCCGGGATCGCCCAGACCTGGTTCTTCGGGTCTTCGAGCATGCGCGCGAACACCTTGAAGCCGGAGCCACGGAAGTGCTCGGAGACGTCCTGCATCTCGATGGGGTTGCGCAGGTCCGGCTTGTCGCTGCCATACTTGCGCAGCGCTTCGGCGAACGGAATCCGCCGCCAGCCTTTTGTCACCGGCTTGCCCTTGGCAAATTCCTCGAACACGCCGGTGATGACCGGCTCCATTGCCGCGAAGACGTCCTCTTGAGTCACAAAGCTCATCTCGATGTCGAGCTGGTAGAACTCGCCCGGCAGGCGGTCGGCGCGCGGGTCCTCGTCGCGGAAGCAGGGCGCTATTTGGAAGTAGCGGTCGAAGCCCGACATCATGAGGAGCTGCTTGTACTGCTGCGGCGCCTGCGGCAGCGCATAGAACTTGCCCGGATGGATGCGTGACGGCACCAGGAAGTCGCGCGCGCCTTCCGGCGAGGACGCGGTCAGGATCGGGGTGTTGAACTCGAAGAAGCCCTGCCCCTTCATGCGGCTGCGCATGGAGTCGATGATCGCGACGCGCGTCATGATGTTCTGGTGCAGCTTCTCGCGGCGCAGGTCGAGGAAGCGGTGCTTCAGGCGAATGTCCTCAGGATATTCCTGGTCGCCGAACACCGGCAGCGGCAGGTCGCCGGCCGGTCCCAGCACCTCGATCTCGCTGACATAGATCTCGATCTTGCCGGTCGGCAGGTCGTCATTGTCGGTGCCCTCGGGGCGGCGGCGGGCCTTGCCGTCCATCCGCACCACGAATTCGGAGCGCAGCTTTTCGGCCAGCGAGAACGCCGGCGAGTCCGGGTCGACCACGCACTGGGTCAGGCCGTAATGGTCGCGCAGGTCGATGAACAGCACGCCGCCGTGGTCGCGAACGCGATGAACCCAGCCTGAAAGGCGGACCGTCTCGCCGATGTTGCTCTCGCGGAGCGCGCCGCATGTATGTGACCGGTAGCGATGCATGGTCGTCCCAAAATCAATGTCGGAGGATCGAATCGGACGGCCGAAACAGCCTGTCCGAAGTTGCGGCAGGGTTTACCCGACGAGGCCGGGGGCGGCAACCAAGGGAACGCCCTGTTTTGGGCCCGGAGCGCCCATTTTTGGCCGATTAGGCCCCAAGCCTTTGCCATCAGGCGTTCCCCGCCTATCTTTAGGGCCATGACGGTTCATTTCCCCTTCCAGAACTCCTATTCGGCCCTGCCGGACAGCTTCTTCGCCCGCGTCGCGCCGACCCCCGTTGCCGCGCCCCGACTGATCAAGCTGAACCGGCCGCTGGCGGTCCAGCTCGGGCTCGATCCCGACCTCCTGGAGACCCCGGAAGGTGCCGAGATCCTGGCCGGGAAGACGGTTCCTGCCGGAGCCGACCCCATCGCCATGGCCTATGCCGGACACCAGTTCGGGCACTTCGTGCCCCAGCTCGGCGACGGCCGCGCGATTTTGCTCGGCGAGGTCATCGACAGAGACGGCATCCGCCGCGACATCCAGCTCAAGGGCTCGGGCCCGACCCCATTCTCCCGCCGCGGCGATGGCCGCGCCGCGCTTGGCCCGGTGCTGCGCGAATACATCGTGAGTGAAGCGATGTTCGCGCTGGGCATTCCGACCACGCGCTCGCTTGCTGCCGTCGTCACCGGCGAGCACGTCATCCGCGAGACCGCGCTGCCCGGCGCGGTGCTGACGCGCGTCGCCTCGAGCCATATCCGCGTCGGCACCTTCCAGTTCTTCGCCGTCCGCCGCGACACCGAGGCGATCCGCCGGCTCGCCGATCACGTCATCACCCGTCATTACCCCGAGCTGCTCACCGCCGAGCGGCCCTATCACGCCCTGCTCGCCGGCGTCGTCGCGCGCCAAGCCGATCTCGTGGCGCGCTGGTTGCTGGTCGGCTTCATCCATGGCGTGATGAATACCGACAACACGTCCATCTCCGGCGAGACCATCGATTACGGCCCCTGCGCCTTCATGGATGCCTACAATCCGGCGCAGGTGTTCTCCTCGATCGACGAGATGGGCCGCTACGCCTATGCCAACCAGCCGCGCATCGCGCTGTGGAATTTGACCCGGCTCGCCGAATGCCTGCTGCCGCTGTTCTCGGACGACCAGGAGAAGGCGATCGCGGAAGCCCAGGACATCCTCGGCGCCTTCGCCGAGACCTTCACCGCGGCCTATCAGGCGGGCCTGCGCAAGAAGCTCGGCCTGTTCACGGAGCGCGATGGCGACGAGGCGCTGATCCAGGACCTGCTCGACGCCATGGCGAAGAACCAGGCCGACTTCACCCTCACCTTCCGCAGGCTCGGCGATGCCGCGGGCGACGAGGCTGGCGTGGCCCATGTCCGCGCGCAGTTTATGGACCCCTCGGCCTTCGACGATTGGGCCAAGCGCTGGTGCGAGCGTACCGCGCTGGAGCCGCAGACCGCAGCCGAGCGGCAGGCCGCGATGCACGCGGTCAATCCACTGTTCATCCCGCGCAACCACCGCGTCGAGGCCGTGATCCAGGCCGCGGTGAATAATGACGACTACGGCCCGTTCGAAGAGATGGTGAAGGTACTGGCCAAGCCGTATCAGGACCAACCGGATTACGCGGCCTACGCCGATCCGCCACTGCCGGACCAGCGGGTGTTGCAGACGTTTTGCGGGACGTGAAGAATCCGTAGGATGGGTAGAGCGAAGCGAAACCCATCGCCGGCACGATAGAACGACGATGATGGGTTTCGCTTCGCTCTACCCATCCTACAGACCTGCGGGACTTCGAGAGCACAACTTGGAGCTGGCCCACAGTGATGGATGACACCTTCGGCTAGTCTATCCTGTGCTTGAGAGCTTTGTGGACACGTCCCGCCCTCGGGAACCGCTGTCATCAAACTGAAACACACGCGCTCTAACGGCCTGTCAGGGCCGTCTTGCCGAAAGCGCCCATCCTCCAACAGTCCAGACAAGCGCGCGCCATGCCCTTCAAATTCATCCATATCACCGACACGCATCTGGCGAACCCGCGGCTGAAGCTCTATGGCCTCGATCCGCGCGCCCGACTGGACGCCGCCATCGCCGACATAAACAAGCATCAGTCCGATGCCGCCTTCGCGGTCGTGACCGGTGATCTCACCCATTGGGGCGAGCCTGAATCCTACGCCAATTTCGCCGAGGCGATGGCTGCGCTGAAAATGCCTTACATCGCCATGGTCGGTAATCACGACCGCCGCGTCGCCTGCCTTGACGGGCTGAAGGCCGCGCCGCGCGATCCCAACGGCTTCGTGCAGGGCACGCGGACCACCGAGCACGGCCTGTTCGTCTTCCTCGACACGCTGGACGAAACCAGCCACGCCGGCGAGATGTGTGCCCAGCGCCTCGAATGGCTTGCGAATACGCTCGCCGCCGCGCCGGCGGACATGCCGTTCGTCGTTTTCATGCATCATCCGCCCTTCCCGGTCGGCGTGCACGCGATGGACGAGATCGCGCTGAAGCAGAGTGCGGAATTCGCGGAAGTGATCGCGCCCTACCGGTCGCGCATCCGCCATCTGTTCTTCGGCCACGTGCACCGCCCGATCTTCGGCAGCTACGGCAAGATCCCCTTCTCCACCCTGCGCGGCACCAACCACCAGGTCTGGTTCGAGCTCGACGCGAGCGCTCCGCATCTGGCAAGCCACGAGCCGCCGGCCTATGGCGTGGTGCTGATCGACGGGGAGAACCTGGTCGTGCACAGCCACGACTTCCTCGATACCAGTCTGCGCTTCCCCTTCGCCGCACCGGCGGGGATGGACGACCGCGACTATGCGCTCAACCTCCCGGCGCGGTGAGATGAGCCTCGCTGAACCCGCGGCTCTCCCGGTCGCGACGTCGGCGCCGCCGCGACTGCACGTGCTGAAGCGGTTCGCTCACCGCCTCAAAGCGTCGCTGCCGGCCTATCTGCTGCTGCTGCCCTCGCTGGTCTTCCTGGCGCTGTTCACCTACGGCGCGATGGGACGCGTGTTCGTCGATGCGCTCTACCAGCGTGCTACGCCAAAGGCGCCGCTCCGCTTCGTCGGCCTCGACAATATCAGCGCGGTGCTTGCCGACCCTTATTTCACCGGCGCCGTCGTCAACAATCTCGTCTATGCCTTGGGCACGGCGATCCCGAGCATCGCCCTTGCGCTGCTGTTCGCGCTGGCGCTGGCGCGCACCAACGCCGTGAGCAGCGCGCTGCGTGCCGCGCTGTTCCTGCCGGTGCTGATCCCGATGGTCGCGGCGTCCGCGCTGTTCCTGTTCATCTTCCTGCCCAATGTCGGGCTGCTCGACTACTATATCGGCCGCCTGCTTCCGGTGCTGCCGAACTGGCTCGGCGATCCCGATATCGCGCTCTATGCGATCATGGTGATCACCATCTGGAAGAACGCCGGCTACTACATGCTGTTCTTCCTTGCCGGCCTCCAGGCCGTGCCGGAGGACGTCATGGAGGCAGCGCATCTCGACGGTGCCGGGCCGTTCCAGCGCCTGCGCTACATCATCCTCCCGGAGCTTAAGCCCACCTTCCTGTTTGTCATCGTGATCGCCACGCTCAACGCAGTCACCCAGGTCGACCACGTCTTCGTTATGACCAAGGGCGGCCCCTCGAACGCTACCAATCTTGTGCTGTTCTACATCTACCAGCAGGCGGTGGAGCATTACGACATCGGCAAGGCCTCGGCGGCGACGCTACTGACGCTCGGCGCGCTGATGGGCCTCACCGCGCTCTCGTTCCGAACAATGGCGAACCGCGAGGGCGGCCCATGACGCTGATCGACCGCCTGTTTAGCGGCACCCCGCTCGCCACCCGCCGCGAGATCACGCCAAAGCTCGGCTTCGCGCTGACGGTGCTGCTCGCCATCGTCTGGCTCATTCCCTTCCTTTGGATGGGCGTGGCAACGCTGCGCCCCGCCTCGGACGGCATCAACGCCATGGCCGAGTTGATGCCGAGCCTGAGACCGACGCTCGACAACATCAGGGACGCCTGGGAGATCGGCGATTTCCCGCGCTACTTCCTCAACACCACGATCATCTGCACCGGCATCCTGCTGGTGCAGTTCGTCACGATCACGCTGGCGGGCTTTGCCTTCGCGCGGCTCGCCTTCACCGGCAAGACGCTGATCTTCTATCTGTTCCTGATGCAGCTGATGCTGGTGCCGGTGCTGCTGATCGTACCGAATTTGAAGCTCGTCGCGCAGCTCGGCCTCTACGATACGCTCGCCGGCGTGATGATGCCGTTCTTTGCTTCCGCCTTCGGCACGTTCCTGATGCGCCAGGCATTCGAGGCCATTCCGACCGAACTCGAGGACGCCGCACTGATCGACGGCGCCGGGCTGTTCCAGCGCATCCGCCACATCTACGTGCCGCTGTCGCTGCCGAGCTTTTCCGCCTTCGCCATCATCTCCGTGACCAGCCACTGGAACGACTTCCTGTGGCCGTTGATGGTGATCAATTCACCGGACAAGCGGCCGCTCACGGTCGGCCTGTCCGTCTTCACCGCGACCGCGGAAGGTACGCAGGCTTGGGGCACGATCGCCGCCGGCACGCTGATGGTGATCGCGCCGCTGCTCATCACCTTCCTGATCTTCCAGAAGCGCTTCATCAGTTCTTTCGTCACCTCAGGCATCAAATAGGAGAATTTCCGATGCTGTTTTCCCGCAGGCTCATGCTTGGCCTTGCCATGGTAGGTACTTTGGCAGGCGCCCTCGCCTTCCCGGCGCTGGCCGAAGGTCCGACCGAGATCGACTTGTTCTTCCCCGTGCCCGTCGACGGCAAGCTTGCTCGCGACATGGGCACCTTGATCAAGGAGTTCAATGAAGGTCATCCGAACATCAAGGCGACCGCCGTCTACACCGGCTCCTATGACGATACGCTGATCAAGACGCGGGCCGCGATCAAGGCCGGCAAGCCGCCGGCCGCCGTGATCATGTCGGCGAACTTCCTGCTCGACATGCAGATCGAGAACGAGCTCACCAATCTCGATTCCCTGATTGCCGCCGACGGCACCACGAAGGATCAGTTCCTCGGTCAGTTCTTTCCGGCGCTCCAGGGCAACGCGGTGATCAACCGCTCGGTCTACGGCGTGCCCTTCCACAACTCGACGCCGCTGCTCTACATCAACGCCGACCAGGCCAAGGAAGCCGGGCTCGATCCAAACAAGCCGCCGCAGACCTGGGCCGAGCTCACCGACTGGGCCAAGAAGCTCACCAAGCGTGAGGGCGACAAGGTGACTCGCTGGGGCATCGCGATCCCCTGTGCGTACGACTATTGCGGCTGGATGATGGAAACGCTCACCATGACCAATGGCGGGCGCTACTACAACGAGGAGTTCGGCGGCGAGGTGTATTACGACACGCCCTCGATGCTCGGCGCACTCACCTGGTGGAACGATCTCATCGCCAAGCACAAGGTGCACGCGCCGGGCGCAACGCCCGGCCCGGCCGTCAGCACCTCCTTCATCTCCGGCAATGCCGCGATGATGATGCTGTCCACGGGCTCACTGACCTACGTGCGCGACAACGCCAAGTTCAACTACAAGGTCGCGTTCATCCCGCGCAACGTCCGCAACGCCGTTCCGATCGGCGGCGCCTCGCTGATCATTCCGGCCGGGCTTGAAGCCGACAAGCAGAAAGCCGCCTGGACGCTGATCAAGTGGATGACCTCGCCCGAGAAGAGCGCTTGGTGGAGCCGCGCCACCGGCTACTTCGCGCCCAACATGGCCGCCTACAAGACGCCCGACATGGTCGACTTCCTGAACAAGAACCCGGACGCCAAGACCGCCGTCGAGCAGCTTGACGTCGCCAAGCCGTGGTTTGCGACCTACAAGACCGTGCCGGTGCGCAAGACGCTGGAGGACGAGGTGATGCTGGTCCTCAACGGCAAGAAGCAGCCGAAGGAAGCGCTCGTCGCCGCCCAGAAGGCTGCCGACGAGACGCTCAAGCCCTACAACGCCGAGACGTCGCTGAAGCTGCCTTAGACCTCCGCAAGCACGATGGAGAAACGCCGGCGCCCCAGAACCTGGGGCGCCGAGCTGATTCCGAGGCTTGGGTCCAGCTGATTTCAAGCCCCTGGCATCTGTGCCGGGTGCGCTGAGCCCGACCGCGCATTTCCCAAGAATTCCACTTCTTCTCCCCGCAATTTCCTTTCCGGCTAGCACCCGCCCGTCTTGGTCCATATCGTGCTAGCGGCAGGTTGTCGCACGCGAACCTGATTTCATTGAAAGGGCACCAACTACTCGCGTGGCAGGTTGGAAATACGTCCAGGCATGACAGGGCACCCAGTGAACGGCATCCCCCATTCGGTCCTCGATACACGCGGTCTCCCCGGAAAGCAGTTATTCGCTCTCTGGCAGGAGCACATAAGCCGCTACTATGACCTGCGGACGCAAAAGGAGCATCCTCATGCTTACAACGTCCGTGCTGACTTCTGGCATCTCGGCAATGTTCTGTTCGCCGACTTTCGAGTGCCTCCCCAGGACTGGAGTCGCTCCCGCGCGTGCATCGGGCGCGACGGACTGGATCTGTTCATGATTCAGATCCTCACAACAGGCTGGAACGGCCCGCGCGACAGTGGAGGGACGGCTCGTCCCGGCGACATCCTGGTTTGCGACATGGCGCAGCCGACAAACAGGCGCGGCGGCGACAACCACGCGCTCACCCTGTTCCTGCCGCGCAATCTACTCGGCTCGCGTCTTAAGGCGCCCGACGAACACGCGCTGCGTCTGTTGCCGGCGCACGACCCGCTCGCCGCCTTGCTCCGCGATCATCTCCTGGGCTTTCACGCGCGCTTGTCCGGGATCATGCTGGATCAAGCTCAAGCCGTCATACCTGCCACCGTGCAACTGATAGCCGCGGCGATCAACGGAGCGGTCGGAGAGGAGCAGGCTGGCGGCATACGCCTCTCCATGACCGACCGGATCTGCTCCTACATCAATGCACACATCCTTGATCCCAACCTCACTCCGGAAAGCATTGCCGGCCGGTTCGGAATGACACGGCGCAACCTCGGCTACCTCTTCGAATCTTATGGTGGTGTTGCCGCCTACGTACGACGAAAGCGGCTCTCCTCCATACGAGTTGCGTTAGGTGATCCCGCACGCAAAGGGCAGTCGATCGAAGCGATCGCCGAAGCCCACGGCTTCAAGCACTATCGCAGTTTTGCTCTCGCCTTTCACAAGCATATCGGTCTCACACCACGCGAGGTGCGCGCGCGTAGTCTCGAGGGCAAAGCCTTGTCATCCATGTCGTGTGATGACCTCGCGGAGTGGGCACAATGGCTCGAGTTCATGAAGTGATTTACCGACCACCGTTGCGGCGGCGCGAACGATGACGCTTCCGGCTCCACGACCGGAAGCAACCATGCTTGCGATCTCCTGCGCAGGAGACAGACGCTGTCGGCAAGGGGTAGGCTGCGCAGCAACTACGCGTGATTGATTTGCTTGTCTTGCCGTTGAGGAGACAAGGTCTCCCTTCCTAAAAATTCCTGTTTCACTTCCCGCCGTTTCCTATTCCAAGACAGTTCATTCCTTGATCTGTCCTTTCCACGCACGTTCCGCCAAAGAGAGGCATGGGCAGGATGCGCGCCCGAACGAGCGCGCGACGGCTTTCGCAACAATGCGAGCCTTGCCCGAGGAGAGAATGATGAATCTTCTAAAGCTTGAACGCTGCAAGCGCCGATCGGGGCAAGAAGCGACAATGTCAGATCGCAGACGGGCACGGCAAGCCGCACCCGCAGGTGTCGCACGTTCCGGTCCAGTGCGACGGAATCGCAGGTACCTGGCCCAGGTCGGGCTCGCTCTCAGCGGGCTTCTCCTGCTCCTCACACCCGGCTCAGCTTTCGCGCAGCTCGTTTGCGTCGATGCATCACTCTCGGCCGGTGGATCAACTGCGACTGGGGCCAATGCTGTGGCCTGTGGGATTTCAGATTCTGCTACCGGCCAGCGTAGCGTGGCTGTCGGCTTCTTCAATCAGGCGAGCGGGGATGACAGTGCAGCCTTTGGCAGCGGCGCCACGGCGAGTGGAAACGCGAGCACGGCTCTCGGACTTACGGCACTGGCAAACGGCAACTTCGCGGTGGCTGTGGGAGATTCGGCTAGTGCAATCGGGGTCTCCTCGACCGCGATCGGCGACATATCGGCCGCCCTGGGGGTCGGCGCCGTCGGCGTAGGCGCCCGTGCCTCGGCGGACGCGGATCATTCCGTCGCGATCGGCGAAGACGCTTGGGCGAAGGCAGCCGGGGGGAACTCGGTCGCTATCGGCAACGCGGCTACTGCGGCTGCCGTCGGCGCAACGGCCGTGGGCCAAAAAAGCCATGCGTTCGGCGTGAACTCCAGTGCATTCGGCATCGGCAGCGTCGCCAGCGGCGACAACGCGACCGCAGTCGGTACGAGTGCGAGCGCGACCGCCGTCGGCGCGACCGCACTCGGCGCAGGTGCGAGCGCGGCCTTCGCCAACTCCACCGCGATCGGCAACGGCGCCTCGACCAGCGCCCCTAACCAGGTCGCGATTGGCACCGCCTCGAACACCTACCGCCTGTCCGGCATCGCCTCTGCTGCCAGCCTCGCTGCGCAATCCGGGACGACCTACCTCGTCACGTCAGATGCGAGCGGCAATCTCGCCACTACCGGCTTCAGCACGGCAGGTCTGACATCGCTGCAGTCGCAAGTCACCTCCCTGCAATCCCAGGTCCTCGATAATAGGACCGAAGCGCGGACCGGCACCGCCATCGCATTGGCGGCAGCCTCCATGCCGGCGCTCCAGCCCGGCCGAAAATTCGCGCTTTCCGGTGGCTACGGTAATTTCCAGGGCAGCAACGCGTTCGGCCTCGGTGCAACCGCGCTCGTTTACGACAGCAAGAGCTACGCCGTCGTCGTGAATGCCGGTGCCGGCATCGGCCTCGAGCGCAACATCGCCGGCGGCCGCGGCGCAGTCTCGGTTCAGTGGTGACACGTCCTTGGTCGAGCGCGCGGTGCGTTGGCGACAAGATGGGTCGTTGATTGTTTCGGGGCCGCGGAGCGGCGGCTCACTTCGCCTGCGCGAACTGCTCGTTGCGTCACTCGCGCTCCTGGCATCCTGCGATGTGATCGCCGAGGCGCAGCAGCGACCCAGCCACGAGATCCCGCAAGCGCCAAAACTGGCCAGCATCGACCGCAACGGCGTGCTGACGCTGGTGCGCGGAACGCTGCTTGCGCTGGATCACGCCAACAAGACCGGTAACTACACCGTCCTGCGTGACCTCGGCGCGCCCGCATTCTATGCCGGCAACAGCGCCACACGGCTGGCTGAGATCTTCGCCAAACTACGAAACGACAAGCTCGATCTCTCGGGCGTTGCGGTCATCGATCCGCAGCTTTCGCTGCTGCCGCAGATCGAGACGAACGGAATGATGCGTATGGCAGGATTTTTTCCGTCGGTACCGTCGCAGGTCAACTTCGAGCTGATATATGCGCCCGTCGACGGTCAGTGGCGCCTCTTTGGAATATCGGTCGCGGTCGGCCAGTCCGGTCCTGTGCCGCCTCCGTCAGAGCGTCCGAATTCACCCGCAAAGCAGTCGGCCACCGAGAAGAAGCTGCCCACCCCACAGCCATCTCCGAAATAGCGGCATTACCCACCCCCCGTTAACCCCCCGTCCACCATCCGGCCCAACCCGCCGCCGGTAACCAAGAGAATTAACAGACCATCAACGCGCCCCCGACAATTCTAACGGTCTTGCGGGGGAATTTGCCGTGGATCTGTTGGTTTTCGAGTTCCTGGGACTGGCGCTGGTCGCCATGTGCGTGGTCGTGGTGGCGCTGCCCTGCGCGCGAAAACCCTCGCAGCGGATCCGTTACGAATAGGATTTTGCGCCTGTTCCAGCGATTCCGGCCCAAATGCAAGGCTCGAATTCGTTCCAAGCCCCTTGACATCACAGCGCTTTCGGCAGAACGGCTGTTGGTCTCGTCATGGGCCGTTCATGGATTTGATTACCACCACCGCTGACCTCGCGGCTGCCTGCAGCCGGTTGGCCAAGCACCACGTCATTACCGTCGATACCGAGTTCCTGCGCGAAACCACCTATTACCCGCTGCTGTGCGTGGTGCAGATGGCCAGCGCTGAGGAAGCCATCGTCATCGACGCCCTGGCCGAGGGCATCGACCTCAAGCCGTTCTTCGAGCTGATGGGCAACGAGGGCGTGCTGAAGGTCTTCCATGCCGCCCGGCAGGACATCGAGATCATTTGGCACCAGGCCAACATCATTCCGCACCCGGTGTTCGACACCCAGGTCGCGGCAATGGTGCTCGGCTATGGCGACAGCATCGCCTACGATCAGCTGGTCGAGAAAGTTACCGGGCATCGGCCCGACAAAACCCACCGCTTCACCGACTGGTCGCGCCGGCCCCTGACCAAGGAGCAGATGCATTATGCGGTGTCCGATGTCACGCATCTGCGCGACGTCTTCGCTGCGCTCGATGCCGACCTGAAGAAGCGTCGCCGCAACGAATGGGTCTCCATCGAGATGGAGATCCTGACGTCGCCCAAGACCTACGACTTCCACCCCGAGCGTGCCTGGGAAAGGCTCAAGACGCGGGTGCGCAAGCCGAAGGACCTCGCAGTGCTGATGGAGGTTGCGGCCTGGCGCGAACAGGAGGCGCAGAGCCGCGACGTGCCGCGTGGCCGTGTGCTGCGCGACGAAGCCGTCAGCGACATCGCGACCCATGCGCCGAATACGCTGGAAAAGCTCACCCATCTGCGCTCGGTGCCGAAGGGTCTTGAGAAATCCAAATGGGGCGCGGATATCGTCGCCGCGGTCGAGCGCGGGTTGGCGCGGGATTTCTCGACGCTGCCGAAGCTGGAGAAGCCGCGAAACAATTCCAACGGCGCGGCCATCGTCGAGCTATTGAAGGTGCTGCTGCGGATGACCGCGGAGCGCCATGCGGTCGCCAGCAAGGTGATCGCGACCGTCGACGATCTCGAGGAGATCGCGGCCGACGACCAGGCCGACGTGCCCGCCTTGCACGGCTGGCGCCGCGAATTGTTCGGCGATGCCGCGCTGAAGCTCAAGCGCGGCGAGCTGGCGCTGGCGATTGAGAAAGGTCGCGTGATCGGGGTCCAGCGGGCGTAGGCGATTAAACCGTCATCCTGAGGTGCGAGCCATGCGCAGCATAGCGAGCCTCGAAGGATGGGCGAGCCCCGCTGCGAGCCAGTCGGGCCGTCGCCCTTCGAGGCTCGCCGAAGAGGCGAGCACCTCAGGGTGACGGTGCTGGGTTGAACGCCCGGACGAGGCGAGAGCCTACGCCGGCGTCAAGTTCGCCACGTCCGCCTTCATGTCATCGAGCACGCCGGCTATGACCGTAACCAGCTCATCGATCTGGCCCTTGTTGACGATCAGCGGCGGGCAGATGGCGATTGCATCTAACATGTTGCGCGAGATCACGCCGCGCTCCTGGAGCTTGCGGCTTGCGATGCCGCCGACCGCGCCGGGCGTTGCAGCGGCCGTCTTCCGCTGCTTGTCGAGCACGAGCTCGAGGGCTGCGATCATGCCGACGCCGCGGACCTCGCCGACCAGCGGATGGCTGGTGAGCTCGCGCAGCTTGCCCTGCATGTACGCGCCGAGCTCGGCGGCATGCGCGACCAGGCCGCGCTCCTCGATGATCTTGAGGTTCTCGAGCGCAATCGCCGAGCCGACGGGATGGCCGCCCGCGGTGAAACCGTGGCCGAGCACGCCGATCTTGTTGCTCTCGTCCGCGATCGGCTCGAACATGCGCTCGTTCAGCATGATCGCCGACAGCGGGAAATAGCTTGAGGTGATCTGCTTGGAGACCACCATCGCATCCGGCTTGATGCCGTAGGTCTCGCACCCGAACATCTTGCCGGTGCGGCCGAAGCCACAGATCACCTCGTCGGCGACCAGCAGGATGTCGTACTTCTTCAAAACCTGCTGGATCTTGTCCCAATAGGTCGCCGGCGGCACGATGACGCCGCCCGCCCCCATCACCGGCTCGCCGAAGAAGGCCGCGATCGTGTCAGGTCCTTCCTTCTGGATCAACGCGTCGAGCTCCTCGGCCCGCCGCGTTGCGAAGGCTTCCTCGCTCTCGCCGGGCGCGCCGTCCTTGTAGAAATGCGGCGAGCCCGTGTGCAGGATGTTCTGCAGTGGCAGGTCGAACGAGCGGTGGTTGTTCGGCAAACCCGTCAGACTTGCCGAAGCGATGGTGACGCCGTGATAAGCGCGCAGACGGCTGATCACCTTCTTGCGCTGCGGCTGGCCAAGCGCGTTGGAGCGATAGACGATCAGCTTAAGGACGGTGTCGTTCGCCTCCGAGCCGGAGTTGGTGAAGAACACCTTGCTCATCGGCACCGGCGCGAGCGCGACCAGCTTCTCGGCGAGATCGATCGAGGGACCGTGCGATTTGGCGGAGAACGTGTGATAGAACGGCAACGCCTGCATCTGCTTGTGCGCCGCCTCGACCAGACGCTTCTCGTTGAAGCCGAGCCCGACGCTCCATAGGCCAGCCATCGCCTCGAAATAGCGCTTACCCGATGCGTCGAAGACGTAGGGGCCCTCGCCGCGCTCGATCACCAGCGGGCCGGCCTGCTGATGCGCGCGGGCGTTGGTATAGGCGTGGAGCTGGTAGGCCACATCGCGGGCCTCCTGCGAATTGGGCAGCATGGACATTTGCGAGATCCCTCAAGTCGTCACGTCGCCGGCGGGGCCAGCGTCATCACTCGATTATCGAGTCACTTGGCTATTGCGACGGGACAAAACTTGCAACGCCAATTCGGCGGCGGCAAGCGCTCAGCAGCGTTGCACAAAGCCGCACACGCGGCAGCTCTCAGGCCGCGCCGTCGTCATCCGCATCGCCGGTGGCGGCAGCGGCTTCCCTCACCTCCACAAGCGCCATCGAAAGCAGATAGACCGTTGTCGGCAAGCCGATGCGGCGGGCCGCCTCGGCGGCGCGCGACAGATCGCTTGCCAGCTCCTTGAGCTGTTCTCCCCGTGACAATGTCCCACCCCATTCATCCGCCGATCGCGGCCGCCTAAACAGCGACGGCGCCGCTGGTTCTGATTAGTTCGGCGCCGGACTGGACTGTAGCAAAATTGCCGAGGACATTCACCATCGCATGCTTGTAGGCGACCGCATCGCCCGTGCCCGGCTGCCGGCACGCCACGGCGTCGCCGACCAGCTGGTAGCGATGGCTGCGGTGAAATCCCTCAACGGCGGTGGCCAGGATGGTCTCATCCAGGGAGAAGCCGATCAGCACGCAGCGCACATTGCGGATATTGGACATATAGTCCACAAACCTCGCCGAGCTGTAGGCAGAGGGCAGCGGGTGCTCGAACGTCATCTCGCCGGGCTGCGGCTTCGTCTCGGCGATCCAATCGGTCAGCCTGGATGCCGGATTGAACCAGGCTGCCTGGGCGATGCGCTTCAGGTGCATCACCGGCCAGAGATTGTCGCGCCACAGCGTCAGGAGCTCCAGACAGCGCGCGGTGACCGCGTCGCCGTCGAGGATCACGTGGCGACGCCCGGGGGTCAGATATTCGACCTGAAGATCCGCACAGATCAGGATCGGCGGATCGGCGTGGTTGGAAACCAGCATTGTCTTGCGCTTAGCTGCACCAGTTTCAACGGCTGGCGAGTGCGAGGTCCCGCAGCGGCGAGGTCACCGACCGTCCCGCGGACGCATCGAGCACGCCCGGCCGGTCCCAATCGCCCTCGGGACGGATGATCACATAGGGATCGCTGTCCAGCGTGATGGCATCCGGCCCCGGCTCGATCTCCAGCAGCATTTCCGTATAGGAGAAATCCGAGAACGTGATCTTGCGATTGTGGCCGAGCGGCTTGGCGCCGAAATGAGCCCAGAAATCGACCAGCCGGTCCTGCGCCTGGCCGTAGATCTTGCGAAAGCCCTTGCGCTTCACATAGTCGACGCTCGCCTGCACCAGCTTGAACGAGACGCGCGAGCGACGATATTGGTGCCGTACCGCGAGCCGCTCCACCTTGGCGAAATCGCCGAAGAAGCGCACCCGCAGGCAGCCTGCAGGCTCGTTGCCAACGAAGCCGATGAAATGCGCGGCGACCATGTCGTTGCCGTCGAACTCCTCCTCGAACGGACAATCCTGCTCGGCGAGATAGACCGCCGAGCGGATGGCGGTAACAAGCATGAGATCGCTGGGATCGCGCGCGAGGCGGATGGTGATGGCGCGGGAGTCGGGCTTGGCGAGAGGAATTCTAGTACCGTGCATCTGCAAAACTCCTTGCTTGGATGATTGCGCCCGGCATGCGCATCGGCTGCCGGTGCCAGGGGCGCTCGTAACACCAGAGGTCAGGCTGGAAGCTCGGGATAGGCTCGAAGCCGGTCGCCTTCATGATATCTCGTCCGGCCACGGTTGACGGCTGCGCATAGCAATCTGCGTTACGAAATCTTACCTGTCGCAAATGAGCCGCGGCCTTGCCGAGACCGGCGACGCCGCGCCCCGTCGCCGCGATCGCCCAGATATAGATGGCAGCAACGTGCTCCTTCGCGGAAGCGAGATAGTGCGTCTCGGGCGAGGTGAGGCAGATCTCGTCGAGCAGCAGCGCATCGTGCCCGCGGTCGTTGAGAAACAGGAAGGCCATGCCGCCGAGCAGTCTACCCTTCCGGCTGAAAGTCAGGATGCTCTGAGGATCGAAAGTGAAGTATCTCGCAAGTTCCGCCGCTCCGATTTGCACACCCGGCACCAGCCGGTGCGCCATGTCGGAAAGCGCGGCAATTTCGGAAAATTGCGCGCAACGAACTTCGACGTCCGGACTCAGCGGCAAGGCATCAAAATGATGTCTTGCGGCAAACGAGCCCCTTTCCATAGCCATATCGCCCCTCTATCGTTCTGGGCTTTAGTGCCCCGCTACGACATTGAACTTAGCGGTTGGGGATCAGGCGTATGCAGCAAGTATTGCACCGGGGTGCTGCGATGATGCAGCACCGTGAAGAGGCCCTGGATGCATCCTGGGATGATTTGAAGCTTTTTTTAGCGTGCGCAAAATATAAAAGTTTCCGCAACGCCGCCGAGGAACTCGGGCTCACCTCCACCACACTAATGCGCCGGATCGACCGGCTCGAAGAGAGCATCGGCTGCAAGCTGTTCCTGCGCGACCAGAGCGGACTCACGCTCAGCGACGAAGGCACTGCTATGATCGCCGACGTCGCACACATGGAGCGTCATGCCTTCAACGTTTTTCGTCGCGCCTCACGATCGTCGAACGACACCACAGGCACCGTACGTGTTGCGGTGACTGAAGGCCCCGGCAATTTCTGGATTCTGCCGCGGCTGATCGATTTCCAGAAGACCTATCGCAAGATCACCGTCGATCTGCGCTGCGCGATGGAGCAGGCCGACGTCGCACGGCTTGAATCCGATATCGCGATCCAGCTCGAGCCGCCGACCAATCCCGATCTGATCGTCGCAAAGCTCGGCCGGCTGCACATCTATCCCTTCGTCTCCAAGGAGTACGAGAAGCTCTACGGCCTGCCGTCAACGCTGGCCGAGCTGAAAGACCACCGCATCATCAAGCAGAGCGCGCCGCAGGTCGACGACGGCGCCTACGCCCGCATCCTCGGGCTGACGTCGCTCGAGGGCATCGTCGGGATCAAGACCAATTCTTCGGTCGGCGCGCTCTATGCAGTGGAGCGCGGCGCCGGCATCGGCTTCCTGCCGACGGTGTCGATCGCGCTCGGCGCGCCGCTCGTTGCCGTCGATCTTGGCGTCAGTCACCACGCCGATCTCTGGCTCACCTATCACCGCGAGTTCCGCGCCTCCGAGCGCCACAAGATCGTGGTCGACTGGCTGAAGAAGATCTTCGATCCCAAGACCCATCCCTGCTTCCGCGACGAGTTCATCCATCCGAACGCGCTGGTGCCGATGATGACGACTGCGCGAGAAGGCTTTGGGCTGACGGGATATGTCGCGGCGACGCCGACCTAGGCGCGGGCGCTTATTCAAGCATGATCTTGTCGGAAAACCGCTGCACACTTTTCCGGATCATGCTCGCGCTTCACCACCGATATTCGAAGCCGACCGTGCCCTGGTGCGAGGTGAGCTCGTTGCGGAACTTGCCATCGTAGTTGATGTAGAGCCGCGCCGTGTTGGTCAGACTGAGCGAGGCCGAGGCGCCGGCATCCATGCCGTAACGGCTCTCACCGATGCCGGGAACGATGATGCTCTGGGTCCCCAGGCTGACCTGCACCGATCCCAGGTTCTGGTAAAAATTGTCGACGAACTTGCCGTAGGCCGACAAGTCCAGAACCTTCTGGTCGAGGATGAAGTAGCGCCCGATCTCGGCGCCGATCAAGACGCGCGCACGAGAGAGCGCCGTCGAACCGACGTTCAGCGGATCGAGCCCGCCGGCCTCCTGGAACGCGGCGCTGGTGGCGCGCACATATTCGAGCGCGCCCTTGGGCACGATGCGCATTTGATCCCTGGTCCAGTAGTAGCTGATCTCGGTCAGCGCGCCGTCGACCGCGGCACGATAGCCCGCGGTAGCAAGGCCGAAACCGGTATCCCGGCTGGAATGGACCTTGCCGAAACCGTGCACCACCGCGAAAGCCCAGGTCCAGGGTCCCTTGTCGACGGAGCCGTTGAAACCAATCTGCGTCAGGTCGAGCGTCGCCGACTGGAGAGCGAGCGGAACGTCGATGTCGGTGCGGCTCTGGTCGACGGAGAAACCGAGATTGACGCCCGGTGCGAGCCGTGCGCCGAACCCGGCGACGCCGCCAAATGTCTTGCGCTTGTCGCCGACGAAATCAGCCTGCGCATCGGTCCGGACCGAGATGCCGTAGCCCTCGACCCAGGTGCGGTAGCGCGGATCTTCCGTGCCCTCGGACGCACCGCCGCCGCCGGGATTGGTGCGGAACGCGCGGTTGAACCCGCCCGACGCCTGATTGCCGAGCCGCTCCAAGAACCACGAGCCGAGATTGAGCGTGCTGTTGCCGGCCGACTGGTCGTAATTGATGGAGGTGGGTACCGGCACCGGCGTCGGCGACGCCGTGGGCGTCGGGGTCGGGGTCGGAGTGGGCGTTGGACTTTGCGCGAAGCCGGGCGTCACCGCCATCGCCACGACGAGCGCAAGCGCCATGGCAATCGCAGCCGCGATCCGGCGGACGCGGTCCAGCCGGATCGTCTGCCGTGTCCCGGAGAGCTGCGAGGTGCAGCACATGACGACTAATCCCGAAGCAAAATGGCGGCTCGCAAAAATGCAACACAACGTGCGAAGCGTGCGGCGATTTGTGCTGAACTGCTACGGAGCGTCAATCGGTGGAAGCGCTCGGGCAAGGGCTATTGCCCTCGGTTGTGGTTCCGCTGCCACAGGTCGCAAATAGCAGGCGGTTAGAGCCGCCCCGGCCTTGAAATCCGCACGCGGCTTGCTAACGCGCGATTTTCATGTTGCAATATTGCACACAATCGGAATTGGCCGCTCGGCTGTGCGTTTCGCGACGTTGAGACTCAAGACTCGAACAGACTTCCGGAAGCCCGTTTGTGGCGTGGCACGCAAAAAAGGCGGCCGCGTCTTTTTCGTATCTAGTGGAGGAGACTAGCGATGTCGCAAAAGGGCACCGTCAAATGGTTCAACCCGACCAAGGGCTATGGGTTCATCAAGCCGAACGGCGGCGACAAGGACGTGTTCGTCCACATCTCAGCCGTCGAGCGTGCCGGACTCTCCACCCTCAATGAAAACCAGGTGGTTGAATATGACCTCGTGGAGAACCGCGGCAAGTCGTCCGCGGAGAACCTCAAGGTCTCCTGATTTCTCCCAAGCCGACGCCGAGAGATCATGACGTTGCCCCCGGCCCTGCCGGGGGATTCTGTTTGCGAAGACGAAACGAAACGCGACGGCGCTTCAGCTCGCCACAGGCGCAATCAGGAAATTCTCCGACGCCGCGCTGCCAGCCGTCTTGCAGACATCGCCCTCGATCCGGACCTTGCCGGTCGCGAGCAGCCGCAGCGCTTCGGGATAGATGCGGTGCTCGACTTCGAGGATGCGCTCCGACAGCGTATCCGCCGTGTCATGGTCGCCGACAGGCACCGCGCCCTGCATCACGATCGGGCCGGCATCAGTCTCAGGGATCACGAAATGCACTGTCGCGCCGGACAGCTTGACGCCGGCGCGCAAGGCTTGGCCGTGCGGGTCGAGGCCGGGGAAAGACGGCAACAGGGATGGATGGATGTTGAGCATCCGCCCGTACCAGGCCCTGGTGAATTCGGCGGTGAACAGGCGCATGAAGCCGCCGAGACAGATTAGCTCGATGCCATGCTGGTCGAGCGCTGCTTGCAGCACCGCCTCGAAACCAGCGCGGTCCTTGCCGAACGGCTTGCTCTCGATCACCAGCGTCTTCACGCCGCTCGTCTTGGCCCGTTCGAGTCCCACCGCGTCGGCCTTGTTCGAGATCACGAGCGAGATCTCCGCCGGAAAATCCGGCGCGGCGGCGGCCCTGATCAGCGCGGCCATGTTGGAGCCGCGGCCGGAGATCAGGATGGCGACGCGGCGCTTCATCACAGCGCCAGATCGAGATGGCCGTTATAGACGACGCGATGCTCGCCCTCGGCCGGTATCACGGTGCCGAGCTGCGCCACGGCCTCACCCGCATCGGTGAAGACCTGCACGACCTGATCGACCTTGTCAGGCTCGACGATCGCGATCATGCCTATACCGCAGTTGAAGGTCCGCAGCATTTCCAGCTCGGCAATGCCGGCCTGCGCCGCCAGCCATTTGAACACCGGCAGCACAGGCAGGCGCTCAAGATCAATGCCGACGCCGAGATGCTTTGGCAACACGCGCGGGATGTTGTCGGTGAAGCCGCCGCCGGTGATATGGGCGAGCCCCTTCACGGCGCCGGTCTCGCGGATCGCGCGCAGGCAGGATTTGACGTAGAGCCGCGTCGGCGTGAGCAGCGCGCCTCCGAGCGTCATCACAGGCGAGAACGGCGCCGGCGCCTCGAAGCCCAGGCCGGACTGTTCCACGATCTTCCGTACCAGGGAGAAGCCGTTGGAGTGCACGCCCGACGAAGCCAGGCCAATCACGGCATCGCCCGCGGCGATGTCCTTGCGCGGAAGCAGCGTGCCCCGCTCGGCGGCGCCGACGGCAAAGCCGCCGAGATCGTAGTCGCCGTCCTTGTAGAGGCCGGGCATCTCGGCGGTCTCGCCGCCGATCAGGGCGCAGCCCGATTCCCGGCAGCCTTCGGCGACACCCGCGACGATCGCGGCCGTGGCCTCGGGGTCGAGCTTGCCGCAGGCGAAATAGTCCAGGAAGAACAGCGGCTCGGCGCCCTGCACCACGAGGTCGTTGACGCTCATGGCGACGAGATCGATGCCGATGCCGCCATGCAGCCCGGTCTCGATCGCGATCTTGACCTTGGTTCCGACGCCGTCGGTGGCGGCGACCAGGACGGGATCCTTGAAGCCGGCCGCCTTGAGGTCGAACAGGCCGCCGAAACCGCCGATCTCGGCGTCGGCGCCGGGCCGTGCGGTGGCACGCACCATCGGCTTGATCAGGTCGACCAAGCGGTTGCCCGCGTCGATATCGACGCCTGAATCGGCGTAAGTGAGGCCGTTTTTGCGGTCGGTCATGCCCGATTTCCAGTGGGTTTGCGGCTGGTTACGTCGAATTCCGGGGACACGCAATGGCTCGCATGGCGCCCCGCCGTATACTATGTAGAGATATCAACCGGTTCAGCCTCCAAGGGGCCGGATTCGAGGTCAGACCGGGTGCCGGGAAGCGCCACGTGAGTATTCCGAACATTATCACTCTGGGCCGCATCATGCTGGTCCCGATCATCGTCTGGGCCATTGTGTCGAGCCAAATGGAGGTCGCGTTCGCCGTCTTCCTCATTGCCGGCATCAGCGACGCGGTCGACGGCTTCCTGGCCAAGCGCTTCAACATGGCGAGCGAGCTTGGCGCCCTGCTCGACCCGCTCGCCGACAAGGCACTTCTGGTCTCGATCTACCTGTCGCTCGGCATCTGGGGCGATATCCCCCGCTGGATCGTGATCCTGGTGGTGTCGCGCGACATCATGATCGTCGCCGCCGTGATCGTATCCTGGCTGTTCGACAAGCCGGTCGAGATGAAGCCGTCGAAAGTGTCGAAGCTCAACACCGCGGCGCAAGTGGCCTACGCCGCGCTGGTGCTGGCGGCGCTTGCCTTCGGCTTCAAGCCGGCCCCCTATGACATTATCCTGATGGGCCTCGTCACGGTCTTCACGCTCTCCTCCGTGTCTCTCTATCTCGTCGAGTGGCTGCGGCACATGAGCACGATCGAGGCGAAATGAGCGCAAAATAGGCGCAAGAGCGAGTGTGGAACAGCCCCGCAAAAGGCCAAGTCCCGCTTAACAAGGCGCACTCGATGGTCGAATCTATCAACTGAGGCCGGCCGTCCGGCATGGAGCAAAGCAAGCGTGGCAGGCCGCGTTCATCCCCGACAATTGGCGTTCTCGCTTCCGCACGCGGAGAGCCTCAGCCGGGACAATTTTCTCGAAGGCCCCGCTAACGCTGCCGGCCTCGCTTTGATCGACGGCTGGCCGGAATGGCCGAACCGGATCATGTGGCTGGCCGGTCCCGAAGGAAGCGGCAAGAGCCATCTCGCTGCAATCTGGGCCGAGGAGGCCGGCGCCCGCTCGACCACGGCCAATGGGCTGACCGCCGAAGCCGTCCCGGGGGCGCTCGCCACCGGTGCGGTGGTGGTCGAGGATCTCAAGGCAAAGGAGTTCGACGAGCGCGCCCTCTTCCACCTGATGAACCTTGCCCGCGAGGACGGTGCCTATGTCCTCCTCACCGGTCGCGAGGCGCCCGCCTCGCTTGAGATCGACCTTCGCGACCTACGCTCGCGCCTGCGCGCTGTGCCGGTGGTCGCACTGCTGCCCCCCGACGACCAGCTCTTCCGTGGCCTGATCGTCAAATTCTGCACCGACCGCCAGCTCACCGTGGACGAGAGCGTCGTCAGCTACCTCGCCACCCGCCTGGAGCGGTCCTCTGCCGCCGCCCGGCAAGCCGTAGAACTGCTCGATAGCGAAGCCCTGCGGCTCGGCCGCCCCGTCACCCGGGCCCTTGCCGCTGATCTGCTCCGCGACGTCTGACCTGCCCGCCCGGCTTCAAGACCGCTTGACGCAGCGGAGCGGCGGAACATCAATGTCATCGAAACGTCATCGCCCTAACACATGCTCCTGGCGGTTTTGCGCGTAAGTCGCAAATTGGGGCAAACTGGATGGACCGATTTCTCATGGACATCGCGCAAGCTATTGAAACTAAAGAGAAAGTCTTAGAGATCGAGAGCCTGCCGGCGATCGCGTCGAGCCCCGAACGATTCATCAACCGCGAGCTCTCCTGGCTGCATTTCAACCGCCGCGTCCTGGAGGAAGCGGTCAATCCCAGCCACCCCATGCTGGAACGGGTCCGATTCCTGTCGATTTCGGCGAATAACCTCGACGAGTTCTTCATGGTCCGCGTCGCCGGCATCAAGGCCCAGGTACGCGAGGGCATTGCCGAGCGGAGCCCCGACGGTCTGACGCCGTCCGAGCAACTCGCGCTGATCAACCGCACGGTCTCCCAGCTTGCCTCCGACCAACAGGCGATCTGGCGCGACCTTCGCGGCACGCTGGCCGACGTCGACATCGTGCTGGTCGACGGCAAGGACGTCACCAAGGCGGAACGGACCTGGATCGAGGACTACTTCCTCAACAACGTGTTTCCGTTGCTGACCCCGCTCGCGATCGACCCGGCCCACCCCTTCCCGTTCATTCCAAGCCTCGGCTTCACCATCGCGCTGCAGCTCACGCGCGAGGCCGACGGCAAGCAGATGAACGCGCTGATCCGCATGCCCGGCAAGATCGACCGCTTCATCCGCTTGCCCGCTGAGGGCAAGGTCCGGCTGATCACGCTGGAGCAGGCCACCGCCCTGTTCATCAACCGCCTGTTCCCTGGCTACAATCTGCACGGCCAGGGCGCCTTCCGGATCATCCGCGACTCGGAGCTCGAAATCGAGGAAGAGGCCGAGGACCTCGTCCGTCTGTTCGAGACGGCGTTGAAGCGCCGCCGCCGCGGGTCGGTGATCCGGCTCGAGATCGACGCCAAGATGCCGGAGGAGCTGCGCAGCTTCGTGCAGCACGCACTCTCGGCTGCCGACGATGAGGTGTTTCTCGTCGACGGCGTACTCGCCATGAACGAGCTCTCGCAGCTCACCCGCCTCGACCGTCCCGATCTCGAATTCACCCCTTACGTGCCGCGCCATCCCGAGCGCGTCCGCGAGCACGGCGGCGACATCTTTGCCGCAATCCGGCAGAAGGATCTCATCGTTCATCACCCCTACGAATCCTTCGACGTGGTGGTGCAGTTCCTCCAGCAGGCCGCGCGTGATCCTGATGTCGTCGCGATCAAGCAAACGCTCTATCGCACCTCCAACAACTCGCCGATCGTGCGCGCGCTGGCGGAAGCCGCCGAAGCCGGCAAGTCCGTCACTGCGCTGATCGAGCTGAAAGCGCGCTTCGACGAAGAAGCCAACATCCGATGGGCGCGCGATCTCGAACGCGCTGGCGTGCAGGTCGTCTACGGCTTCCTCGAACTGAAGACGCACGCAAAACTCTCGATGGTGGTGCGCCGCGAAGGCGGGAGCCTCACAACTTACGTCCACACCGGCACCGGCAATTACCACCCCGTGACGGCGCGCATCTACACCGACCTCTCCTACTTCACCTCGGACCCAACCATCGGCCGCGACGCCGCGCGCGTGTTCAACTTCATCACCGGCTATGCCGCGCCAAGCGATCTGGAAAAGATGGCGGTGTCGCCGCTGACGTTGCGCAAGCGCATCATCGAGCACATCCAGGGCGAGACCGCGCATGCGCGGCACGGCCGCCCCGGGGCGGTCTGGATGAAGATGAATGCGCTGGTCGACCCCGACATCATCGACGCGCTCTACGAGGCGTCACAGGCCGGCGTGCAGGTCGAGCTCGTGGTTCGCGGCATCTGCTGCCTCAGGCCCGGCATTCCCGGCCTGTCGGAGAACATCCGCGTCAAGTCGATCATCGGACGCTTCCTGGAACACGGCCGAATCTACTGCTTCGGAATGGGTCAGGGCCTGCCGAGCGCGAAAGCGGCTGTGTATATCTCGTCCGCCGACATGATGCCGCGCAACCTCGACCGCCGCGTCGAGGTGCTGTGTCCGCTGCAAAATCCCACGGTGCATCAGCAGGTTCTCGAACAGATCATGGTCGCCAACCTGAAGGACAATGAGCAGAGCTGGCAATTGTTGCCCGATGGGTCCTCAACGCGTATGAAGGCCGCGAAGGGCGAGGAGCCTTTCAACGTCCACAACTACTTCATGACAAATCCGAGTCTGTCTGGCCGTGGAAAGTCGCTCAAGGAATCCTCGCCGCGCCGTCTCACGCGCCGTAATGAACGTCATCAATCCTGATCCGGGATCCGTGACGTGAAGCGGCCGCGCAAGCGCGGATCGAGCGTCGCGGTCATCGACATCGGCTCCAACTCGGTCCGTCTCGTTGTCTACGAGGGTCTGACCCGGAGCCTCATTCCGCTCTTCAACGAGAAGACGCTGTGCGGCCTCGGACGCGAGGTGCAGAGCACCGGCCTGCTCGCGCCCGACGCCGTCGACAAGGCGCTGACGTCGCTGAAGCGGTTCCGCGCGCTGTGCCGCGTGATGCAGGTCGGGCGCGTGTTTGCGATCGCGACCGCCGCCTGCCGCGACGCCTCCAACGGCCCGGACTTCATTGCGAAGGCCGAACGCATCTGCGCCGTGAAAATCGAGATCCTGTCGGGCCCACGCGAGGCGCGGCTATCGGCGCTCGGCGTGATCTCCGGCATCCATAACCCCGACGGCATCGTCGGCGATCTCGGCGGCGGCTCTCTCGAGCTGATCGACGTGCGCAGGAACAGCTTGCGCAATGGTGTGACGATGCCGCTCGGCGGTCTTGCGCTCCAGGACCTCGCGCACAAATCGCTCAAGCGCGCCGACCGCATCGTGCGCGAGGAACTCGACGAGGTGCCGCAGCTCACCGCGGGGCGCGGCCGCACCTTCTACGCCGTGGGCGGCACCTGGCGTGCGCTCGCGCGCATCCACATCATCCAGAGCGGTTATCCGCTCCAGGTGATGCACGGCTACTCCATTTCCGCAGCAGAAGCGCTCGACTTCTCGCGCCGCCTGCGGCGGCTCGCGGCCGCAGACATGCTCGCCGACATCGAGATCGTCGCCGACGCACGCCGCCCGCTCCTCACCTATGCGGCGCTGGTGCTCGAGCACATCATCCGGGTGGCCCAGCCGAAGACCATCGTGTTCTCGACCTTCGGAGTGCGCGAAGGCCTGTTGCACGAGAAGCTACCGGAGTCCGAACGCAACGAGGACGGGCTGATCTGCGCGGCCGAGGAGCTGAACCAGCTGCTGTCGCGCTCGGCGAAGCACGCCCGTGAGTTGATCGCCTGGACCGACCGCCTCGCGCGCGTGGTGAAGCTGCGCGAGACCGAAGAGGATCGCCGGCTGCGTCACACCGCGTGCCTGCTCTCCGACATCGGCTGGCGCGTGCATCCCGACCATCGCGGCGAGCAGACGCTGAGCCTCGTCGTTAACGGAAACTTCGGCGCGATCACCCACACCGAGCGCGCCTTCGTCGGGCTGTCGGTGTTCTATCGATATGCGGGTCTCAGCGAGGAAAACCAGCCTCCGGCCACCATGCAGGAGCTGCTGGCGCCGGCGCAGCTCGAACGCGCCCGCCTGCTGGGTGCGGCATTCCGCGTCGCGCATCTGATCTCGGCGGCGCGGCCGGGCGTGCTGCCGGCCACGCATTTCCGCAGCCAGGGACGCAAATTGATGCTGGTGTTCGAGCATCGCCTCGGCGACCTCGTCGCCGACCGCGTCGGCGGCCGCTTCCGCCAGCTCGCCCGCCTGGTCGGCCGCTCCGGCTCGATCGTGAGGCGCTAGAGCATGATCCGGAAAAGTGTGAAGCGGTTTTCCGAAAAGATCATGCTCAAAAAATAGTCTATTCCGCCGACGCCTTGGCGTGGCGCTCGGAGGATTCGAGCGCGGCCTGGGTCAGGCTGCGCCGGCGCCAGATCGAGCCGACGACCAGCACGACGACAACGCCGAGCGCCGCGCAGAGATATTCGCCGCCTCCGCCGCCATGGGCGAATTGCGGCGGGATGCGCAAGCCCGCAAGCATATTGTCCAGGGATGCGCCGAACGGGCCGTCGAACAGCGTGTGCAGCTTCGGCGCGATGCCGGGATCGGTCGCGATCACCTCGCCGGCGATCCATCCGAGCAGCGCCGCGCCGGCCCACACCAGGACCGGCAGCTTGGCGAGCAGCGCCATGATCAGCGCCGCACCGGCCACGATCAGGGGCACGCTGATGGCGAGGCCGAGGATCAGCAACGGCACGCTGCCATTCGCGGCGGCAGCCACCGCAATGACGTTGTCCAGACTCATGACGATGTCGGCGACGACGACGATCTGCACCGCCTGCCAGAGATGCGAAGCCGACTCGACGCCGTCCTCGTCCTCTTGCTCCGGCACGAGGAGCTTGGCCGCGATCACGATCAGCGCGAGACCGCCGATGAGCTTGAGGTAGGGCAGCTCCATCAGGCTCGCGACGATGCCGGTGAAGATGATCCGCAGCAGCACCGCCGCGCCGGCACCCAGGATCATGCCCCATAGCCGGTGCCGCGGCTTCAGGCCGCGGCAGGCAAGCGCGATCACCAGCGCATTGTCGCCGGAGAGCAGGATGTTGATCCAGATGATCTTGCCGACCGCAATCCAGAAGGTCGGCTCGGCCATCTCATTGCGGAACTGGGTGAAGAGTGCCCCGATCGTAGCGGGATCGAAGATCTGCCAGAGCCAGTTCACAATACGTCCTTTCGCCCCGTCGTCTTAAAGCATGATCCGGAAAAGTGTGACGCGGTTTTCCGAAAAGATCATGCTCAAACAAGAACCTGAAGCGCGATGGCATTCATCGCGCCTTAGTATCAGCTGATGGATCAGCCGACGATCTCGTTGCCCGAGAAGAACTGCGCGATCTCGATCGCGGCGGTCTCCGGCGCGTCCGAGCCGTGAGCAGAGTTCTCACCGATCGACTTGGCGTAGAGCTTGCGGATGGTGCCATCGGCCGCCTTGGACGGATCGGTCGCACCCATCGCGTCGCGGTACTTGGCAACAGCATCCTCGCCTTCCAGCACCTGGACGACCACCGGGCCCGAGGTCATGAACTCAACGAGTTCGCCGAAGAACGGCCGCGCCTTGTGGACGGCATAGAAGGTTTCGGCCTGCTCCTTGGTCATGCGGATGCGCTTCTGCGCGACGATGCGCAGGCCCGCCTTCTCGATCACGGCGTTAACCGCGCCGGTCAGGTTACGCGCGGTCGCATCGGGCTTGATGATCGAGAAAGTGCGTTCAATCGCCATGGTCGTGTCCTTGAGGAAAATCGGTGGTTCGGAGTTGCGGGGCTTATATCGGCGCCTTCGCCATCCGGCAAGCGACCGCCAGATCGGCCCTCACAGGCGCTTCGCCGCAGGGCGCAGGCTCCTGATTCCAACATGGATTACAACAATTTCACCCGGATGAACCCAATCTGAAGCCTCTGTCAGGATTCGGTTCAGCCTCGCCGGCGTAAGGTTGGGCCCATCGAAACCAAAGCCTGATCACGAGGTGGACCGTTTCGGCGGCCTTTCCATCGACGCGATAGCCCCGCGCCGGCAGTTTTGAGGAGATCACCATGTTGAGGAAACTTTCGCTTGCCGCCATCGCCGCGGTCGCGCTGGGTGCCGCGCTGGCACCGACCTCCGCCTCCGCTCACTGGCATGGCGGCTGGGGCTGGCACGGCGGCGGCTGGCACGGTGGCTACGGCTGGGGCGCTCCGCGCTACTATGTCGGCGGCCCCGTCTCCTACGGTTACGGCGGCTGCTATGTGCGCCGTCTGGTCCCGACCCCCTGGGGACCTCGCTGGCGGCTGATCAACCGCTGCTACTGAGCCCGACAGCACCTTCCTGCCGGTACCTTCCCCCAAGGTACCCTCCATGCGAAGCCCCGGCGTTCCCCCTGCGCCGGGGCTTTGTATTTGGGCGGATATCACGCGTTCATACTATTTTTACTAGAATGCCAAGCATTCCCCACATCCGGCGAAACCATTTTGGGGGCCAAGGACTTGGTACCGTGTTGTTACTTTGAGAACACGGACCTCCGCGATGGCTGGCCTTTCTGCCAATGACAGCGAACAGATCGACCGGCGCACGAGCCGCTCGATTTGCGAAGCCGTGGGCGAACGGCTCCAGCAGAGCCTTCGCCCCGAACCGCGACTGACCTCGCATCTCGAACACCTTCTGAACGAATTGAAGAAGCGCGATCGCGACGGCAGCTCGCAGAATTGACGGACGCAAACCAGCCTGCGCAAAAACGGGTTGCGTTCGGGGCGCCTTGCGGTGACAAGGCCGCATGCTCTCGATCACCGACCTCTCCATCCGCCTCGCCGGACGCCTTCTGATTGACCAGAGTTCCGTGCAGATCACCCCCGGCTCGCGCGTCGGCATGGTCGGGCGCAACGGCACCGGCAAGTCGACGCTATTCAAGGTGATCCGGGGAGAGCTGGCGGCCGAGCACGGTTCGGTGACCCTGCCGCCGCGCTGGCGGGTGGGCAGCCTCGCGCAAGAGGCCCCGAACGGCCCCGAAAGCCTGATCTCCGTCGTGCTCAAGGCCGATCTCGAACGCGACGCGCTGCTCGCCGAGGCCGAAAGCGTGACCGATCCGCACCGGATCGCCGAGATCCAGACCCGGCTCGTCGACATCGACGCGCATTCGGCGCCGAGCCGCGCCGCCGCGATCCTCTCCGGCCTCGGCTTTTCCGCCGCCGATCAGCTGCGCCCCTGCGCCGAGTTCTCCGGCGGCTGGCGTATGCGCGTCGCGCTTGCCGCCACGCTGTTCGCGGCGCCCGACCTGCTACTCCTTGACGAGCCCACCAACTATCTCGACCTCGAAGGCACGCTGTGGCTCGAGGATCACCTCGCGCACTATCCGCGCACCGTGATCGTGATCAGCCACGACCGCGATCTCCTCGAAAGCTCGGTCGACCAGATCCTGCATCTGGAGCGCGGCAAGCTCACGCTCTACCGCGGCACCTACTCCTCCTTCGAGGAGCAGCGCGCCGCGCGGGAACTGCTCGATGCCAAGCAGGTCAAGCGCCAGGAGGCCGAGCGCGCGCGCCTGCAGGCCTTCGTCGACCGCTTCAAGGCCAAGGCCTCGAAAGCGCGCCAGGCGCAGTCTCGCGTGAAGATGCTGGAGCGGCTCAAGCCGATCACGGCGCTGGTCACCGAGGACGTGCGCGAGATCAGCTTTCCCGCGCCGGAGAAGATCTTGTCGCCGCCGATCATCGCCGTCGACAACGCCTCGGTCGGCTACGATCCGGCAACGCCCGTGCTGGGCCGCGTCACGTTGCGCATCGACAATGACGACCGCATCGCGCTTCTCGGCGCCAACGGCAATGGCAAGTCGACGCTGGTCAAGCTGCTCGCCGGCCGCCTCGCGCCATTCTCCGGCAAGGTGACGCGAGCCGACAAGCTGTCGATCGCCTATTTCGCGCAGCACCAGCTCGACGAGCTGAACGAGGACGCCTCCGCCTACGACCACATCCGCAAGCTGATGGGCGATGCGCCCGAAGCAAAAGTGCGGGCACGCGCCGGCGCGATCGGCTTCTCCGGCAAGGCGGCCGACACCAAGGCGGGAAAACTGTCGGGCGGCGAGAAGGCGCGGCTCCTGCTGGGGCTAGCGACCTTCTTCGGCCCCAACATGATCATCCTGGACGAGCCGACCAACCATCTCGACATCGACAGCCGCGCCGCACTCGCCGAGGCGATCAACGAGTTTCCGGGTGCGGTCATCATGGTCTCGCACGATCGCTATCTGATCGAGGCCTGCGCCGAGCGGCTCTGGATCGTCGCCGACCGCACTGTGACCAATTACGACGGCGATCTCGACGAGTACCGCCGCCTGGTGCTGTCCACGCGCAATGCCGAACCCGCCCCGCGCGAGCGCAGCACGCCAAACGAGAAGCCACAGCGTCCGAAGTCGGACAATCGCGGCTCACTGAAGAAGCGCATCGCGGAAGCCGAAGCCGAGATCGCCCGCGTCAGCGACATCATCGCCAAGATCGACACAGCCCTCGCCCTGCCTGACATCTTCACGCGCGACCCCAAGCAGGCCGCGCAACTGTCGAAGGCCCGCTCCAATGCTGCCGACGCGCTGGCGCGCGCGGAGGAGCAATGGCTGGAGGCGAGCGCGCAGTTTGATGAGGCGGCGGGTTAGATTCAAAATCTGAAAAACAACCCCATGCACAGTAACGCGGTGGCTGCCGGAAGCGCGCGGGTGATGCAACACAACTGATTGAAATAGCGAAGATAATCCGTCGAAATTGGCATTCCCGCATAATTTCGTGCCGGTAGCGCTGCAGCGGCGACTCCACGGCGCCATTCCCGGGGATACGATCGAGCGAGATGCGTGCGCTGTAGCTGAGCTCCTGCCCGTTGGGCTCGCTGCTATCGTATTGCGCCCCTAGCGCGCGGTCACCTCCAGGCTCCGCAATATGATGAACCTTTGGACAGCTAATCCTTTTTGAAACGCGGTGGACGCATGTAGTAAATGTCCCACTCTGCTTCGTCTGCTTGAAGCCGTGTCGTTGATAGAAGCGGTTCGACTCGCTGCCACGCAACGCGCCCACGCGGACAGAGATGCGGTGCGAATCGGCATCTGCAAATATCTTTCGAAGCACTGCTGCTCCGATGCCCTTTCCCTGATGTTCGGGCACGATGTACAGATGGTCCAGAAGCCAGTGGTCCTGCTGAGGACGAACCGAGACAAAGCCCACTCGGACATCGCCGACTTCGATGAAGCGGCACAGCGCCGGGTCAAAAGACGCCAAAAAGCGATCCCGCGCACGCTGTGGATCAAAGCGCCCTATCCGCTCCAAGCTCTCGCGCATTGCGTCGATGCGAATGGTCACCAGAACATCAGCGTCAGACTGCGTCGTGGGCAAGAAAGTCAGATCCATTGGAAAGCCCGTTATGTCGCGCGCACAGGATGATCGAGCCGATTCAGGTCGATTCACTAGCCAGGACATGCGCTAGAGAGCGCGAGGCGGTTTCCGAGGCGACAAATCCCTCTGCAGCGATAGTGACGCGCTGCTGAGCCGGGGCCTGTGATCGAGAGAGCTGGGTCCCGGCTCAGCGTCGCGTCATTTCATGCCGCGCCGCGTCCGGGACAAGAGCACCGTGTTACGTGGCCGCCTTCTTCTTCGCCTTCGGCTTGGCGGGCTTCGGCGCAACCGGTGCCTCTGTCGTGCCCTCGATCGAGGACAGGCGGCCAGAGGTGAAGGTGTAGATGCCGGCGCGCGGACCGGTTGTCCAGGTGACCACGGCGACGCGCCGGCCGGCGGCATCGTTGGAGAGGTTGACGGTCGAGGGCGAGCCGATGCCGCGTACCACGTCGCATTCGGTGTGGCCGAGCGCGACCGTGCCGCCCGTGGGCGCCGGCGCTGTCGTCGACGCGTTGGCATCCGCCGGCCCGGGGGGGCGGCGCCACGCCTGGACAGGCCCCGTCGGCGCTGACCAGATCCTCGGCTCCAACTGGCTTGTCAGGCGTCAGCGGCGGCGATTCAATCGAGATGCTCTTGATGAACAGACGGCTTGGCCTCTGGAACCATTCGGCGTCCTTCGACAGCAAATCAGTCCCGCTCGAGCAGCCAGCGACCAGCGGTGCTACGGCAGCCAACGCAACTATGAGCGACCTGGGAAGCTTTTGATGTCGCACGATCAACTAAATTCCCCGCGTGAAGGACCAGCCCTAAGCGATTGTCCCAACATCACTTTGCGGCACGAAGGTGACAAAAGCCATCATCGCGCGAAAAGTGCAAATTATCATTAATTGCGATCGACCGCTAATTCCGCCGCTGCCACCGGCCCCGTTCGTCGGCCTGCCAATAGGTGACTTCAAATCCCCGCGCCTTGCAATCCGTCCAGGCGCTGCGGGCCAGAGCGAGCGCGTCCGGATCGTCGCCGTTGAACAGCAGCACCACCCGCTCATAGCCCTGCGCGTCCTGGGGCAGCGTGGCGTTGTCTATCAGGAAGCGGACATTGGCGCCGTTGGGATTGTCCTCCTCGACCGCCAGCACGATCGGCTGATCGGCGGCGTCGTTCACCCGCCATGTCGCGTGCGGCAGGAAGGAATCGTCGCGATAGGTCCACAGATGCGCGTCCAGCGCTTCGGCCCGCTCCGGCGAGGTCGATTGCACCACGACTCGCCAGCCGCGCTCGAGCGATTTCTCGAGAAGCGGCGGCAACACGTTCTCCACCGTCATATTTTGCAGATGGTAGAACAGCACTTCGGTCATTTGCGCTCGTAATGGTCGGCAACCAGCCGGTCGAGCAGCCGGACGCCATAGCCGGAGCCCCAGCTCTGGTTGATGTCGGTCTTCGGCGCGCCCATGGCGGTGCCGGCGATGTCGAGATGCGCCCAGGGCGTACCGTCAACGAAGCGCTGGAGGAACTGCGCGGCGGTGATCGAGCCACCATGACGGCCGCCGGTGTTCTTCATGTCGGCGAACTGGGAATCGATCAGCTTGTCGTATTCGGGGCCGAGCGGCATTCGCCAGACCTTTTCCCCGCTCTCGATGCCGGCCGCGAGCAGCCGGTCCGCAAGCTCGTCATTGTTGGAGAACATGCCGGCATGCTCGGTGCCGAGCGCGACCATGATCGCACCGGTCAGCGTCGCCAGATCCACCATGAATTTCGGCTTCGTCTTCTTGGCGACGTACCAGAGCACGTCGGCCAGCACGAGACGGCCTTCCGCGTCGGTGTTGATGATCTCGATGGTCTGGCCCGACATCGAGGTGACGATATCGCCCGGCCGCTGCGCGTTGCCGTCGGGCATGTTCTCGACGAGGCCGATGGCGCCGACCACGTTGACCTTGGCCTTGCGCGCTGCGAGCGCGTGCATCAGGCCGACGACGCAGGCAGCTCCGCCCATATCGCCCTTCATGTCCTCCATGCTGCCGGCTGGCTTGATCGAAATGCCGCCAGTATCGAAGCAGACGCCCTTGCCGACGAAGGCGACCGGCGCATCGCCCCTCTTGCCGCCGTCCCAGCGCATGATCACGGTGCGGCTCGGCCGTACGGAGCCCTGGCCGACACCGAGCAGCGCGCCCATACCGAGCTTGTCCATCGCCTTGACGTCGAGCACCTCGACCTTGACGCCGAGCTTGCGGAGCTGACCGGCGCGGCGCGCGAATTCCTCGGGGAAAAGTACATTCGGCGGCTCGTTGACGAGGTCGCGCGCGATGATGACGCCATTGACGACGTGGCCGGCCGAGGCAAACGCCTTCTTCGCCGCGGCCGCATCGCCAACCGCGAGCGAGACGTCGGCGCGCGAGCCGCCTTCCTCGCCGTCCTTCTTCTTTGTCTTGTACCGGTCGAACTTGTAGGCGCGCAGCCGCAGGCCCGAGGCGATCGCGACCGCCTGCTCGCTCGTCATGGCGCTGCCAGGCAGTTCCGCCATGATGGTCATGGCGGCAGCCCCGGCCGGAAGCTTGCTCGCCGCCACACCGCCGAATTTGAGAAAGTCGTTCGCCTTCAGGCCGGTTGCCTTGCCGACACCGATTACCATCAGACGGGAGGCCTTCACCCCCTCCGGCGCCAGAATATCCAGCGCGGCGCCGCTCTTGCCTTTGAAGGCGGCGGCGGAGGCCGCCCGCTTCACGAGTTCGGTGGCGCCGCCCAGCGCCTTGGCCGTCGCCGGACCGACTTTCAGACTGTCGTCGCAGAACACGACCATGATGCCACGGGGGGCGGCAGACAACGGGACGAAGCCGACCTTGATGGCATCGGACATGGGTAACTCCTCCAAAACATGGGACTTTTTGCCGTTCGGCGATCCCGGCCAGAGACCGGACCTGAATGGCGATTCACTGAGCCGGCCGCACTATGGGCCAGCGACCCGGCAGATGCCAAGCGCCCCCGTGGCCGCCAGGCCACAACGAGGGAAATATTAACCATACATCGAGGGTGCCACGGGGCAGCCATTTTGTTGACGGATCAAAGGGATGGTAGTGAGAGTGTGTAAGCCGGACGAAGAGGCGGCTGGTCGACCTTGGGGATCCCCTTTCAGGGGATTGGTTGGGCAGCCGGAATTTGGGCCTGCAGTGGGGACTCGGTGGGATTCGTGCGGTAGCGCATGGGGTCAATTGATAGGTATATTTTCCGCACGACGCTGGCGTCGTTTGCGCTGGTCCTGGTCAGCCTCACGGGCGTGATCTGGATTACGCAGGCGTTGCGCGGCATCGACCTGATGACGAGTCAGGGTCAGACCATCCTGACCTTCCTCGGCATCACCAGCCTCGTGGTCCCGGCCCTGGTCCTGATCATCTCGCCGATCGCGCTGATGATCGCGATCTCGCACACGCTGAACAAGCTCGCGACCGATTCCGAGATCATCGTGATGAATGCCGCCGGCTTCTCGCCGTTCCGGCTTTTCTATCCGTTCTTCTACGCCACCTGCGTGGTGGCGCTGCTCGTAGGCTTCATCGCAGCCTACCTTGCCCCCGACGGCATGCGGCGGATCAAGCAGTGGGACGCCGAGATCACCGCGGACGTGCTCACCAACATCCTGCAGCCCGGCCGCTTCGCCCAGCTCGACAAGAACCTCACGATCCGGATCCGCGAACGCCAGCCCGGCGGCATTCTGGCCGGCATCTTCATCGACGATCGCCGTGATCCGAACGAGCGCGTCTCGATCGTCGCCGAGCACGGCGAGGTCGTGAAGAACGACAACGGATCGTTCCTGGTGCTGAAGGACGGCAATCTCCAGCGTTTCGAGACCGGCAAGCGCGATCCCGCGCTGGTGGCGTTCGGCCGCTACGGCTTCGACATGTCGAAGTTCTCCAACCAGGGCCACGACGTCACCCTCGGCATCCGCGAGCGCTATCTCTGGGAGCTGTTCTCGCCCTCCGAGGACGATCCTGTGTACAAGGCGGTCCCCGGCCAGTTCCGGTCCGAGCTGCATGACCGCATCATGGCGCCACTCTATCCGTTCGCCTTTGCGGCGCTGACCTTCGCCTTCCTCGGCGCGCCGCGCACCACGCGCCAGAGCCGCAATTTCTCGATCGGCGGCTCGGTGCTGGCGGTGTTCGGCCTGCGCATGGCGGGATTCGCCTGCTCGGTGATGGCGGTGAAATCGCCGGCCGCGGCGCTGGTTCAGTATACGATGCTCGCGGCCGCGATCGGCACCGGCGTCTGGATGATCATCGGCGGCATCGTGGTCGAACCGCCGCCCGGCCTCCTGGAGGCTATCAACAGGTCGAACGCGCGGATCGCGCGGCTGTTCGGACGGCCGGCCACCGCATGAGCATGCTCACCAACACACTCGGGCGCTATTTTGCCGGACGATTCGTCGTCGCGGCGCTCGGCGTGTTCGCGGGCATTTTCCTGCTGCTGGTGCTGGTCGACTATATCGAGATGGTGCGCAAGACCTCTGGCCTCGCCTCCGCCTCCGCGATCATGGTGGCCGAGACCTCGCTGTTCCGGGTGCCGCAGCTGCTGGAGAAGCTGACGCCGTTCTGCATGCTGATCGGCGCCATGACCTGCTACCTCGCCCTCTCCCGCCGGCTCGAGCTCGTGGTTGCGCGCGCCGCCGGCATCTCCGCGTGGCAGTTCATCTCGCCGGCGCTCGGCAGCGCGCTCCTGATCGGCGTGATCGCCACCGTCGCCTACAATCCGCTGTCGGCCAATCTGCGCGAGCTCTCCAAGCGCATGGAGGCCGAGCTGTTCGGCTCGGCGCCCGGCGGCGGCATCCAGGACGCCTCCGGCTTCTGGCTCAACCAGGTCACCGATGATGGCCAGGTCATCATCAATGCTGCGCGCAGCGAACAACAGGGCGTCCGGCTGACCGGGCTGACGCTGTTCCGATTCGATACGGATTGGCATTTCAAGGAGCGGATCGAGGCCCGCGAGGCCACGCTCGAGGCCGGCCACTGGCTGTTCAAGTCCGTCCGCCGCTTCTCGCTGGATTCGCCACCGATCGACCAGGCCACCCTGGAGATTCCGACGACGCTGACCGAGGCGCAGGTCCGCAACAGCTTTTCCACACCCGAGACTGTGTCTTTTTGGCAACTACCGAGCTACATCCGCTCTTCCGAAAGCTCAGGCTTCGCGACAGCCGGATACCGACTCCAGTATCACAAGCTTCTGGCGCAGCCGTTTTTGCTTGCAGCCATGGTGATGCTTGCGGCCTCCGTGTCGTTGCGTTTCTTTCGGATGGGCGGCGTGCAGAAGATGGTTTTGAGTGGCGTGGGCGCAGGCTTTCTGCTCTACGTTCTGTCGAAAGTGACTGAAGACTTGAGCAAGGCTGAGTTGATGCATCCGATCGCTGCGGCGTGGTTGCCCGTGGTGGTGGGCGGCCTCACCGGCTTTTTAGCCTTGCTGTATCAGGAGGACGGATAGTGACGACCGTCCGCCGAGGACCCGTGTCTCGTTTGACGCGGCGCACAATGGTGCGCGCGAACGGGTGCCGTTTGTCCATCCGCAGGATCCTGCTTGCTGTCGCCGCCGTGGCTTCGCTCGGCGGCCTGATGGGCGTTGCCGCAGTAACGCCGGCATCAGCCCAGAGCTTCACCTACAACCCGCTGCCGCCGCGTCCGAAGCCGCCGAAGGTCGCCAACGACAACCAGATGCTGGTTCAGGCGACCGAGGTCGACTACGACTACAACAATTCGCGCGTCTCCGCGGTCGGTAACGTCCAGCTGTTCTACAACGGCACCAGCGTCGAGGCCGACAGGGTCGTCTACGACCAGAAGACCAAGCGCCTCCATGCCGAAGGCAACATCCGCATGACGGATGCCGACGGCAAGATCACCTATGCCGAGATCATGGATCTCTCCGACGACTACCGTGACGGTTTCGTCGATTCGCTGCGCGTGGACACCGCCGACCAAACCCGCATGGCCGCGAGCCGCGCCGACCGCTCCAGCGGCAACTACACAGTGTTCGAGAACGGCGTCTACACCGCCTGCGCGCCCTGTAAGGATGATCCGAAGAAGCCGCCGCTGTGGCAGGTCAAGGGTGCCCGCATCATCCACGACCAGCAGGAAAAGATGCTCTACTTCGAGACGGCACAGCTCGAATTCTTCGGTGTGCCGCTCGCCTACATGCCCTATTTCTCGACGCCCGACCCGACCGTGAAGCGCAAGACCGGCTTCCTGATGCCGGGCTTCACGTCGAACACTCCGTTCGGCTACGGCGTCGAAGTTCCGTTCTATTGGGCGATCGCGCCCGACATGGACCTGACCTTCAATCCCCGCATCACGTCCAAGCAGGGCGTGCTGTTCCAGGCCGAGTTCCGGCAGCGCCTGATGGACGGCGCCTACCAAATCCGCGTCTACGGCATCGACCAGCTCGACCCGGGCGCGCTCGCCGGTCAACCCGGCGATCGCCAGTTCCGCGGCGCTGTCGATACCAAGGGCCAGTTCGCGCTGAACGACAAGTGGGTCTGGGGTTGGGACGGCGTCCTGATGTCCGACTACTATTTCTTCTCGGACTATCGGTTGTCGCAGTACCGCGATCCGCTGGGCTCGTTCCTGTATCTACCGACCGACGCGCTGTCGCAGCTCTATTTGACCGGCGTCGGCAATCGCAGCTTCTTCGACGCGCGCACGATGTATTGGCTGAGCTACTCGGGCAACCAGAGCCAGGTGCCGGTCGTCTACCCAGTGATCGACTACTCGAACGTGCTCAACTATCCGGTCTTCGGCGGCGAGTTCAGCTACAAGACCAATTTCGTGAACCTGTCGCGTGACACCGCGGTGTTCGATCCGATCACGACGCTCGCCAACACCGCCGGCCTGTGCACGACGGCGTCGGCCGATCCACTTGCGCGCACGCCTTCGCAGTGCTTGCTGCGAGGCTTCCCCGGCACCTACACCCGCCTGACCGCGGAAGCGCAGTGGCGCAAGTCCTTCACCGATCCGTTCGGTGAGATCTGGACGCCGTTCGCCATCCTGCGCGCCGACGCGATCAACTCCTCGGTCTCCAACCAGCCCGGCGTGTCCAACTTCCTGCCCGTCGGCGACACCCAGGCGCTGCGCCTGATGCCGACCGTCGGTCTGGAGTACCGCTATCCCTTCATCAACGTTCAGCCCTGGGGCTCAACCACCATCGAGCCGATCGCGCAGATCATCATTCGGCCGAACGAGACTTATGCCGGCAAGCTCCCGAACGAGGACGCGCAGAGCATGGTGTTCGACACCTCGAACCTGTTCAGCGTCGACAAATTCTCCGGCTACGACCGCGTCGAGGGCGGCGGCCGCGCCAATGTCGGCGTGCAGGCCACCACGCAGTTCGACAAGGGCGGCGCCGTCAAGGTGCTGTTCGGCCAGTCCTACCAGCTGTTCGGCCTGAACTCATACACGGTCCAGGACTCCATCAACACCGGCCTCGATTCCGGCCTCGACAAGCCGCAGTCCGATTACGTGGCGAGCGCCAGCTACTCGCCCAACAGCACCTATACGTTCAGCGTCCGCTCCCGCATGGACGAGCAGACCTGGAACGTCCAGCGCTTCGAGGCGGAAGGCCGCGCCAACTTCAATCGCTGGTCGATGAGCGTGATGTACGGTAATTACGCGGCGCAGCCTGAGCTCGGCTATCTGACGCGCCGCGAGGGCATCCTGACCTCCGGCTCGCTGAAGGTTGCGGCCAACTGGGTGGTGACGGGCTCTGCGCGCTGGGACCTCGAGGCCAACAAGATCAACCAGTATGTGCTCGGCGCCGGCTATGTCGACGATTGCTTCGTGCTGGCGGCTAACTATGTAACTTCGTATAGCTACTCCGCGGGCACGACGCCGCCCGTGCTGAGCCACGCGATCATGTTCCAGATCGGTCTGCGCACGTTGGCGACCTCGACCGGATCTAGCAGTTCCGCCGGCTACCAGTAGACCGTCTGAAGTGCCTGCGCCGTGTTCCCAATCGCAGGCTCATCCTGGCTGACATCCGAGCGACAACCATGACGACCCGATTGCCTGTCTTCCGCCTCCTCCTCGCCTTCGGCGCCGGACTGGTCCTGACCGGCCTGCCCTCACCGTCGCGCGCGCAGAACGTCGTCGTCATGGTCAACGGTGATCCGATCACTGATTTTGACATCGAGCAGCGCAGCAAGCTCGACCAGCTGACGACGCAGAAGGCGCCGAGCCGGCAGGATGTCATCAACGAGCTGATCGACGACAAGGTGAAGCTCAAGGAAGGCAAGAAGTACGGCGTCGATCCCGGCGTCTCCGACATCAACCAGTCCTACGAAGGCATGGCCCAGCGCATGCGCATCTCGCCGGACCAGCTCACCAAGTCGCTCGAGTCCAAGGGCGTCCGTCCCGAGACCCTGAAAAACCGCATGAAGGCCGAGATGGTTTGGACCAGCCTCGTGCGCGGCCGCTACAAGGAAAAGCTGATGGTCGGCGAGCGTGACGTCGCGCAGGCCGTGCAGGCCCAGACCGGCGACAAGCTCCAGATCGAGGGCACCGAATACAAGATGCAGCCGATCGTGCTGATCGTGCCGCGCGGCTCGTCCCCGGCGTTCCTGGAGACGCGGCACAAGGAAGCCGAAAGCTACCGCGCGCGCGTCGGAAGCTGCGAGGAAGCCAACTCGCTGTTCCGCTCGACGCCGAACGCCACCATCCGCGAGAGCGTCACCAAGACGACCGCAGACCTGCCGGAGGCGCTCCGCAAGGTGCTCGACGACACGCCGATCGGCCATCTGACCGCGCCCGAAGTGACCAAGCAGGGCATCGAAATGGTGGTGCTGTGCTCGCGCAAGCCGACCATGATCGACACGCCGAAAAAGCGCGAGATCCGCGAGAAGATGTACTCCGAGAAATACGAGAAGACCCAGAAGGCCTATCTCGAAGAGATCCGCAAGGCGGCGATGATCGAATATCGCAACCGCTGATGGCCAAGCCCCCTGCAAAGCCCCTCGCCCTGACCCTGGGAGAGCCCGCCGGAATCGGCCCCGACATCACGATCGCAGCCTGGCTTCGGCGCCGCGAACTGAACCTGCCCGCGTTCTATCTGCTCGGCGACGAAGGAGTGATCGCGCGGCGCGCCAAAGCGCTCGGGGCCGATATCAGGATCGCCTCCGTGAGCGCCGGCGAGGCCGAAGCAGCCTTCACTAACGCCCTTCCCGTGGTCGCAACCGGCGAGCACGCGACGGCCGAGCCCGGCAAGCCCGACGCATCGAGCGCACCGGCCGCGCTCGCCTCGATCCGACAGGCGGTCGCCGACGTCCGCGAGGGCCGCGCCGGCGCCGTCGTCACCAATCCGATCGCCAAGAACGTGCTCTACCGCGCCGGCTTCCGCCATCCCGGCCACACCGAATTCCTCGCCGAGCTTGCCGCAGAGGACGGCCGTGCGCCGCAGCCGGTGATGATGCTGTGGTCGCCGCGGCTTGCCGTGGTGCCGGTCACGATCCACGTCTCGCTGCGCGATGCACTGTCCGAGCTCACCAGCGAACTGATCGTCTCGACGGTCCGTATCGTTGCAACCGAGCTGAAATCCCGCTTCGGCATCGCCCGGCCGCGGATCGCGGTCTCCGGCCTCAATCCGCACGCCGGCGAGGACGGCTCGCTCGGCCACGAGGAGCAGACCATCATCGCGCCCGCGCTCAAGACGCTACGCAATGACGGCATCGATGCTAGGGGCCCGCTGCCGGCCGACACCATGTTCCACGAGGCTGCGCGCAGCACCTATGACTGCGCGGTCTGCATGTATCACGATCAGGCGCTGATCCCGATCAAGACGGTCGCCTTCGACGACGCCGTCAACGTCACGCTCGGCCTGCCCTTTGTCCGCACTTCGCCCGATCACGGCACCGCCTTCGACATCGCCGGCACCGGCAAGGCCAATCCCGCAAGCCTGATCGCTGCGCTGAAGCTTGCGAGCCGCATGGCGGCCACGAAAATCTGATGAGTGCGATCGACGACCTCCCGCCGCTTCGCGAGGTCATTCGCCAGCACGCCTTGTCGGCCCGCAAATCGCTCGGCCAGAATTTCCTGCTCGACCTCAATCTCACCGCGCGCATCGCGCGTGCCGCGGCTCCGCTCGAGGACTCCACCATCGTGGAGATCGGCCCGGGCCCCGGCGGCCTGACGCGCGCCCTGCTCGCACTGGGCGCCAAACGCGTCATCGCGATCGAGCATGACGAGCGTGCGATTCCTGCCTTGCAGGATATTTCCCTGCGCTATCCCGGCCGGCTCGATATCGTGCATGGCGATGCCATGACCTTCGACCCGCGCCCGCTGCTCGACGGCGGCAAAGCCAAGATCGTCGCCAATTTGCCCTATAACATCGCGACCCAGCTCCTGATCAACTGGCTGACCATCGAGCCCTGGCCGCCCTGGTACGACATGATGGTCTTGATGTTTCAACGCGAGGTCGGCGAGCGCATCGTCGCACGCGAGGACGAGGAGGCCTATGGCCGTCTTGGTGTGCTCGCCAACTGGCGCGCCGAAACAAAAATCCTGTTCGACATTTCGCCGTCCGCCTTCGTGCCGCCGCCGAAGGTCACCTCTTCCGTCGTGCGCCTGGTGCCGCGTGCAGAGCCTCTCCCCTGCGATCGCAAGCTGCTCGAACAGGTCGCGGCCGCCGCATTCGGCCAGCGCCGAAAAATGCTGCGCCAGAGTCTGAAATCGCTCGGCGTCGATACCGCACGACTTGCGACTGCTGCCGGCGTCGATGCGACGCGGCGTGCCGAGACCATTCCCATCTCCGGCTTTGTTGCCATGGCGCGTGAATTGGCGGATATACGCAGCGAAACGTGACAACAGGAATTTCGGAGGAAGAAATATGGCACTGATGCGCAGGCAGTCCCTGGTCAAGTTCGATGCGCCCTTGTGCGAGACCATCATTGACACGCCAAAGCCGCAAGGCCGCGAGGTGCTCGTGCGCATCGAGCGCTGCGGCCTCTGCCATTCCGATCTGCACATCCAGGACGGCTATGCCGATCTCGGCGGCGGCAAGAAGCTCGACACCACGCGCGGCATGACGCTGCCCTTCACGCTCGGCCACGAGATCGCCGGCGTCGTCGACGAAGTCGGCCCCGATGTGCTGGCCAGCCTTGTCGGCTCGAAGAAGGCGGTGTTTCCATGGATCGGCTGCGGCCAGTGCCGCGACTGCGCCAATGGTGACGAGAACCTCTGCGCCAAGCAGCGCTTTCTCGGCGTCTCCATCGACGGCGGCTTCGCCACCCACGTCCTGGTGCCCGACGCAAAATACCTGCTCGACTACGATCCCCTGCCCGTCAACCAGGCCGCCACCCTGATGTGCTCCGGCGTGACCGCCTATGGCGCGCTCAAGCGCCTGGTCGACCGTCCGCGCCAGCGCAACCTCCTGCTGATCGGCCTCGGCGGCGTCGGCATGATGGGCCTGTCGTTTGCACAGGCGATGTTCAAACAGCCGATCACGGTCGCCGACCTCAGCCCGGCCGCGCGCGAAACCGCGCTGAAGAACGGCGCAGCGGTCGCCTACGATCCGGCCGAGCCCGACGTGATCAAGCGCATCCTGAAGGAGACCGAGGGCGGCTTCGATGAGATCGTCGATTTTGCCGGCAACGAGAAGTCGATGGCGTTCGCTGTCGCAGTCGCCGCGCGCGGCGGCAAGGTCGTCGTCTCAGGCCTGATGGGCGGCCAGTTCACGCTGCCGATGGTGCAATGGGTCTACAAGCGCCTGACCATCGAGGGCTTCATGGTCGGCACGCTCGCGGAAGGCCACGAACTGATGGCGCTCGCCCGCGCCGGCAAGATCAAGCCGACGCCGATGCGTGAGGAGCCGATGGGCGACGTCCAGAAATGGATCGACGAACTGCGCGCCGGCAAGGTCGTGGGCCGCATCGTGCTCAAGAACTGAGACAGAAAACCAAGACGCATGGTGGGACCCAACGTCCCGCCGCCGACGTTTTCTCGACTTCTCGACGCATCAATTCTGAATTGACGCTGAGAACCAAGAGATGCGTCGTGCATTGCCCCATCAGGCTAGTGGGTCAATTTATAGCAGTGGCCGCCGCCCCTGTGCTTTACACGCGCACGACAGGCATCCAGCGTCGAGAATGAGCAGTCGGGTTGTCCCGTGGCCTTCGACCCTCTTAACTGCGCACAAAAACTGGCAGCATCGGCAGATCCTTGAGGACAGAGAGCGAAGCCGATCGAGAGTAGCGTCGTCGCGGAGATGAGCCATAGTTTCGAACGCGGCATATGAATTCCTCCCGTGAGGCTTTGCCCCCGATTCAGGACCGCTCGCGCGCATAGCTTTTTCGAGTTTGAAAGTCGTGTTCTGGAAAGACGCGAGCGCTGAGTCTCAAAACTTCCAATTCAGAAGCTGTTCGCGAAGTTCCACGCCAAATTGCGACAATGACGATCGAGCTTGTTGGCGACGAAAGCACTTGCGCGCCGCCGCATAAGACAACGCCGCTTACTCAATTGCACGAAGACAATAGACATCTCCGAGTTGTGAACACACGGGTTCGATTAGCAGGCTGGAGCGATTTTGCTCTGTGATAGATACAACCGCGCGCAACAAGTGCACGTGATCGGGGGCAGCGCTACAGGTGAATACGGGAGTGATTCAATGTCAGACCTCATCGCAATTGTTTATCCAAACGAAGCCAAAGCAGAGGAAGTTCGGCAGAAAATACTCAAGCTGCAAAAGGAGTATTTGATCACGATCAACGATGCAGTGATCGCGGTGAAAACCGAAGACTCTGTCAAACTCAATCAGCTCGTGAATACGACGATGATGGGCGCCGCAAGCGGCAGCTTCTGGGGACTGCTCTTTGGATTGGTGTTCTTGAATCCTCTGATCGGCGTGGCGATCGGCACTGGCGCCGGCGCGCTGGGTGGCGCGTTGACCGATTTCGGGATCAAAGATCCGTTCATGAAGGAACTCACTTCGAAGGTGAAAACTGGAGATGCCGTTCTGTTCTTGCTGATCCAGAGCATGACTGCCGACAAGGTTCTCAACGAGATCAAGGATGCGGGAGGGACCGTTCTCAAGACCTCGCTGGACGAGAAGAAGGAACAGCACTTGCGCGATACCCTCGCAGCCGCAAGTCAGGTCAAGGCTGCATAATCAAGGCTGTCTGATCGCGCGAGGCAAAGCCTGGGACCGGTTCGGTCCCGGGCAGTCACCTAATCCCCTTTGCCATCGATCGCGCAATCGATGCCAAGGAATCCAAGCATCGAACAAGGCGGTGAACCCTTTGGTCCACCGCCAAGCCGCTGCGGCTCACCAGCAAACATTCACTGGGACGACGCGCCACCCCCAGCCTGTCCAGACCCGACGCCATCTCGTGCAACTGTCATAGGATGCATAGCTCCAGCCAGGAGCACCCCAACCAGGTCCCCAGCCCCAGCCGGATCCCCAAGCGGCCGCACTGGCGAGCCCGAGGCCTACGCCGAGACCCACAGCCGGTCCGCGCCAACCCCAGCCTCCCCCACGCCAACCGCCGCCCCATCCGCCGCCGCCCCATCCACCGCCGTGCCATCCACCGCCGTGAAAGCCACGTTGTGCGGAAGCAGCACCCGGCGCGAGGGCAAGGACCGTGGCAACGCTGAGCGCAAAAAGGGCCTTCTTGACCATGAAAACCTCCTTAGGTTGAGCCGTAGTGCGACCTAAACGCGTCGTCGTCTCGTTTGTTGCAGTCCGCGCGGAAGTTCCCGGAGCCCGAATTCTTGGAGCCGAAGTTCTTGGAGCCTCAGTCGCCGTCACGTCACCGGTATGGTCTTCGACGGATCGGCTCACGAGGATGCAGCGAGAGTTTGCCACGAGAACGCTGGCCATCATCGGTCGGCCGCTCGGGAACCTCGTCCACCGGAACCCGCAATAGCGTCGAGAAAACGCCTCATTTCACGGCGGAACGATCGCCGTGCGGGCCCGATTCAAGCCACATCCTCTCCGGATTTGCGGCTCATTGCCACCCAAGTCTTTGAGGACAAAAGGCCGGCAAGCGTCGTTCCATGCGTAACCGGGGGACCAGGATGGGCAACCGAACCGCGAAATTCATATCGGCCCTCGTTGGCAGCGTCATTGCCGGCGCACCATTGGCGGCCGTGTCGCAGAATGCGCCGAGCGCATCGAGCCCGGCCAACGCAGCCTCCGATTGCCTCACCTCGCCGAAGGGGATCGCGCCACAGGGACAGCACTGGCGCTACCGGGTCGAACGCGGGACCAAGCGGCAATGCTGGTATCTGCGCGCCGAAGGCGGCAAGGACAGCGCAAAGGCCGTGCACACCGCGCAGGCTGCGACCGACACACCAACAGCGGATTCAGCCGCGCCTCAACAGCCCTCGGTGCAGAACGCGCGCGCCGAATATCGGACGCCGCAGAGCACCGGCGCCCCGAGTACACCGACTGCGCCGACGCGGGCCGCAGCCACGACACCGGCCCCGACGCAGCAGCCTGCAAATCCCACCCCTGACAGCGACACGCAGCAGCCCGCCGTCGCCACGCGCTGGCCGGATGCCTCCACCACGGCCGATCAACCGGCATCGCAGCCCGCGCCCGCTCCTGTCGCGGCGGCCGCGCAGCCGAGCACGAAGCCGTCGAAATCCTCTGCCCCGGTGGCGCTTGCCGCCGCGGATAGCACTGACAATACGACCGGCTCGCTCCAGATGTTGCTGCTCGTTGTCGGCGGCGCGCTCACGCTCGCCGGTCTGCTCGCCAGCATCATCTACCGTTTCGCCGGCGGTTGGGGCCGCGCGCAGGCAGGCGATCACCGCCGCGTCAAATGGGACAATCGGGAGCCGCAGGATCACGACGACAGCCGTGCCCCCTGGCTCAATGCGGAGGTTGCCTCCGCGCCGCGCGCGCAGCGACCCGGGCCGGTGGATTTCGATGCCGCCCGTCCTCAGCCCGCGCGACTCGCCGCATTCACCAACGCGATCGGCAGGATCGCAACACAATCCGCTTCCACTCACGTCGAAGCAGCAGAACCCGACGAGGCCGAGATCGCGGAATTCAATGGAGAGTTCGAGATCAAGGCTTCAGCGCCCCGGCTCGCGGCCAACGACGTCCATGACAAGCAGCCGGTCGATCGCAATGAAGACGTACGCGCGGATGAGCACGTAGACATGGACGATATTGTCGATGTCGACGTGATCACGGCTATGCTGGAGCGGCTGGCACAGGAAGGACCGCGGCTGTCGCAGCCTAGCCTTGAAGCTGACCTTGCAGACCCCGCACGAAGCCGACGAGGCCAATCCGCCGCTCGCGCTTGAGGCGCTCGGCCTTCAAGATCGACTGCACCTCGGCGAAGGCTTCGTCGACGTCGTGGTTGATCACGATATAGTCGTACTCGGCCCAGTGGCTCATCTCGTGGCTGGCGCGGCTCATGCGCTTGCGGATCACCTCGTCGGAATCCTGCGCGCGCGAATGCAGGCGCTTTTCGAGATCGTCGGCCGAGGGCGGCAGAATGAACACGCTGACGACGTCGGCACGCGCCTTCTCGCGGAGCTGTTGCGTGCCCTGCCAATCGATGTCGAACAACACGTCCTGCCCGGCCGACAGCGCCGCCTCGACGGGCCCGCGCGGCGTGCCGTAGCGGTTATCGAACACGGTCGCCCATTCGAGCAGCTCGTCCCCCCTTCACCATCGCTTCGAAGCGCGGCTTGTCGACGAACAGATAGTCGCGGCCATCGACCTCGCCGGGCCGCATCGGCCGCGTGGTGGCAGACACCGACATTTGCAAGCCGGCCATCCGCTCGATCAACAAACGCGAAAGCGTCGTCTTGCCCGCGCCCGACGGCGAGGACAGCACGAACATCAATCCGCGCCGCTCGACACCGTCAGTTCCGTGACCGCCCGTCGTCATCAATCACTCCAGATTCTGGACCTGCTCGCGGAACTGCTCGACCACGTTTTTCATGGCGAGTCCCGTATTGGTGAGCTCGATGTCGTTCGACTTCGAGCAGCAGGTGTTGACCTCGCGGTGAAACTCCTGCGCCAGGAAATCGAGCTTGCGCCCGATCGGGCCGCCCTTTCCGATCAGCTCGCGCGCCTGCGCGACGTGGGAGGCGATGCGATCCAGCTCCTCGCGGATGTCGGCCTTGGTCGCGATCAGGATCGCCTCCTGCATCAGGCGATCGGAATCGAAACGGTCGGAAGTGTCGAGCAGCGCGGCGATCTGCTCGGCGAGCCTGGCCTTGATCGCCTCTGGCTTGCGGCCCGGCGCGATCTCCGCCTTTTTCGCAAGCTGCTCGATCTCGTCGACACGTTGGGTCAGGATCTGCGCGAGCGAAGTCCCCTCGCGCTTGCGCATCTCGACGAGGTCGGCGAGCGCCTTGTCGAAAGCTTCGGCGGCCGCGGCGCGCGCCGCCTTGTCCTCCTCCTCATCGCCTTCGGGCTCGGCGACTTCGACAACGCCCTTGATGGCGAGCAGGCCATCGATGCTCGGCGCCACCGCGTCAACCTTCCCGGCGATCAGGGTCGCGGCCTTCAGGACGGCATTCAGCACGTCCTCGTTGACGCGGACCGCGGCGGCGGCGTTGGTGCGCTTGACGTTGAGATTGGCGTAGACGGTGCCGCGCGACAGCACCTCACCGGCGCGCTTCTTGGCGTGGGACTCGAGCTCGTCGAACCCCTGCGGCAGACGCACCCGCAGGTCAAAGCCCTTGGCGTTGACCGACTTCAATTCCCATTCGAACGTGTACGGCCCGCTTACGCCGTGGCTTCGGGCAAAGCCGGTCATGGACGACAGCGCCATCGGGTGAAATTCTCCAGAAAGACAAGATTCGCAAAGCCATCAAGGCACGCGAATCTTAAGACTATTTTGCAGGAAAGTGGAATCCGCAAAGTCCCGTAGGCAGATCTGCGCGAGGCCTAGCGCTGGACCACCGGCGGCGACGACTGCACTGCGCCCTGCCTTGCCGGTGCAGGATTGGCGGGGCGAGCCGGTGGCTTCTTCTGCTGGTTGGGCCGCGCCGGCGTGGTCGCGGTCGGCGTATCGGCAGGCGCGGTGGCGGCCGGCGGCTGCGCATCCTCGGCCGGCTCGACCGTGTCGTTCTGGATCTGCTTCTCCATCGCGCGGAGTTTGGCGACGTTCTTCTGGTGCGCGTCGTAGGTCTCGGTGAAGGCGTGCCCACCGGTGCCGTCGGCGACGAAATAGAGGTCGCGGGTGCGGGCTGGATTGGCTGCGGCCTCGAGCGAGGCGCGGCCGGGATTGGAGATCGGCCCCGGCGGCAGCCCTTCGATCACATAGGTGTTGTAGGGCGACGGCTGCGTGATTTCGCTGCGCTTGATCGGGCGGCCCAGCGTGCCCTTGCCGCCGACGAGGCCATAGATGATCGTCGGATCGGACTGGAGCTTGATCTTCTGCTTAAGGCGGTTGGCGAACACGGCGGCGACACGGCTGCGCTCGTCGGGCTTGCCGGTTTCCTTCTCGACGATCGAGGCCAGCGTCACCAGCTGCTCCGGCGTCTTGACCGGGACGTCCTGGCTGCGGCGCTCCCAGATCTCGGCCAGCACGCGCTTGTGCGCCTGCTGCAAGCGCTGGATCACCTGCTCGCGCGTGGTGCCGCGCGGGAACTTGTAGGTCTCGGGCAACAGCGTACCTTCGCGCGGCAATTCGCGGACACTACCGGTGAAGATGTCGTTATCGGAAAGCCGCGCCACGATCTGCTCGGAGGTCAGGCCTTCCGGGATCGTGACGGCGTGCTGCACCACCTTGCCCTCGACGATGGTGGCGATGACCTCGCGCAACGATGCGTTCTTCTGGAACGAATACTCACCAGGCTTGAGCTCCGAGCTCGCCTTCAACGCAGCCACGGCGGCGATGAACACCCACGGATTGACGTCCGACACGCCTTCCCTGTTCAGGGTCTCGGCGATGTCACGCTTGCCCGCGCGCTGCGGAATGTTGACGATCTTGTCTTCCCTAAGCGGCCCGGGTGCTTCCAGCACCTGGCGGCCGTAATAATAGACAGCGCCGGCGCCGATCATGGCGATCAGCAGGAGGGTGATGATGGCGTTACCGACGATCACGATCGGGTTGCGCGCGCGGTCCGATCGCTTCGGCGGCGGCGGCACCTGCTCGGGCTCGAGCGCAGCGCGCGGACTCCGGGGCGAAATGGGCGGCCTTTCACTCATCGAAGCAAACCTGAATCCTGCCGGTTCAATCGCGGCCTGACAATCGCTTGCCAAGCCAAATGCACGCGCCCACTTCCATGACTATCGCCGAATACGGCAAAACGGTGGATTCGTCGCAACCATAAATTAATTGATCAGGCGCCGGACGATCACCGACGCATTGGTACCCCCAAAACCAAAAGAATTCGACAATGCGACGTTGACCTCACGCTTCTTCGCAACATGCGGCACGAGATCGATCGCAGTCTCGACCGACGGATTGTCCAGGTTGATCGTCGGCGGCACGATGTTATCGCGAATCGCGAGAACGGCGAAGATTGCCTCGATCGCACCGGCCGCGCCAAGCAGATGGCCGGTCGACGACTTGGTCGAGGACATCGCCACCTTGGAAGCGGCATTGCCGAGCAGACGCTCCACCGCGCCAAGCTCGATCTCGTCACCGAGCGGCGTCGAGGTGCCGTGCGCGTTGATGTAGTCGAGATCGGATGCCGTAAGACCGGCGCGCTTGAGCGCCGCCGACATGCTGCGGAAGCCGCCATCGCCGTCGGGCGACGGCGAGGTGATGTGATAGGCATCGCCCGACAGCCCGTAGCCGATCACTTCGGCGTAGATCTTGGCGCCGCGGCGCCTGGCGTGTTCGAGTTCCTCAAGCACGAGAACGCCGGCACCCTCGCCCATTACGAAGCCGTCGCGATCCTTGTCGTAGGGACGCGAGGCTTTCTCGGGCGTCTCGTTGAAGCCGGTCGAGAGCGCACGCGCGGCGTTGAAGCCGGCAATGCCGATGCGGCTGATCGGCGATTCCGCGCCGCCGGCGACCATGACGTCGGCATCGCCGAGCGCGATGAGGCGGGCAGCGTCGCCGACCGCATGTGCGCCGGTCGAGCAGGCCGTGACCACCGAATGGTTCGGCCCCTTCAGCCCGTGCGCGATCGAGACGTAGCCGGAAGCAAGATTGATCAGACGGCCCGGGATGAAGAACGGAGAAACACGGCGCGGACCGCGCTCCTTCAGTAGGATCGCAGTGTCAGCAATGCCGTTGAGGCCGCCGATGCCGGACCCGATCATGGTGCCGGTCGCGCACTTGTCCTCTTCGGTCTCGGGATGCCAGTTGGCATCATCGAGCGCCTGGCCGGCCGCGGCCATGCCGAAGATGATGAAGTCGTCGACCTTGCGCTGGTCCTTCGGCTCCATCCATTTGTCGGGATTGAAGGTGTCGTTGGTACCGTCGCCGCGCACGACCGTGCAGGCGATCTTGGTCTGAAGATCGGAGATATCGAAGCTCTCGATCCTGCGCGCACCGCTTTCGCCGTTGAGGATACGTTTCCAGGTCGGCTCGACGCCGCAGCCGAGTGGCGAGACCATGCCAAGACCCGTGACGACAACCCGCCTCATATCCGAAAACTCCTCATCGAAAGATTCACGGCCAATAACAAGAAACCGGCTGACCGCCGGTAGGCGGCCCGTCCGGTTTCAATGTTGTCCCCGCGAAAATGAAGAGCCTTAGCTCTTCGCGTTCTTCTCGAGAAACTTCGTGGCGTCGCCGACGGTGAGAATCGTTTCCGCGGCGTCGTCCGGAATCTCGCAACCGAATTCCTCTTCGAACGCCATCACCAGCTCGACGGTGTCCAGACTGTCGGCGCCGAGGTCGTCGATGAAGCTCGCAGCGTCGACAACCTTCTCGGGCTCAACACCAAGGTGTTCGACCACGATCTTCTTAACCCGCTCGCCAATGTCACTCATTGCTTAACCTCGTGTTGTTCCCTGTAGACCCGACCCCCCGGGACGTACGAGCCGTCGTGGTCGTTTGACTGCCTTCGCTTACGAACTTTGATTTGGCCCCAACCTAACCGGTGCGGGGCCCCGGCGAACGACGGCCAAGGCTCCGCATCGCCAATATACAGGGTTTCAAAAACCTGCAATGGCGTTCTTTGCCCATCCGTTGAACGTCCGGTTATCATACTTCAATTGCCTTGACTATAAGCCTCATTTCGCTGTGGAAACGGCCGTTTGCCGCATCCCGCGCCGCCCATGTGGGCAGTGCGACACGAGACGTCAGATCATGGCCATGCCGCCATTGACGTGGATGGTTTGCCCGGTGACGTAGGCCGCTTCGTTCGAACTCAGGTAGACGGCGGCGGCCGCTATGTCCTCCGGCGTCCCCAGGCGGGCCGCCGGAACCTTGGTCAGAATCGTTTCGCGCTGCTTGTCATTGAGCGCATCCGTCATCGGCGTCTTGATGAAGCCGGGCGCGATGCAGTTCGCGGTCACGCCGCGCTTGGCGTATTCCGCCCCGAGCGTCTTGATCATTCCGATCAGGCCGGCCTTCGACGCGGTGTAGTTGCCCTGCCCGGGATTGCCGGTCACACCGACCACCGAGGTGATGGCGATGATACGGCCGAAGCGCTTGCGCATCATCAATTTGGTCGCGGCGCGCGCCAGGCGGAAGGTCGCGGTCAGGTTGACGTTGATGACCTCCTCCCAATCCTCGTCGCGGAGCTGGACGAAGAGGTTGTCGCGGGTGATGCCGGCATTGGCGATGAGGATATCGACCTGACCCATCGCCGCTTCCGCGGCGGGCACCAGCGCCTCGACCTCATCAGCCTTGGAGAGATTGCAGGGCAGCACGTGGACGCGCTCGCCGAGCTTGCCGGCCAGCTCGTCCAGCACTTCCTTCCGCGTTCCCGAAATAGCGACCGTGGCGCCCTGCGCATGCAGCGCCTGCGCGATCGCGCCGCCGATGCCGCCGGTCGCTCCGGTGACGAGCGCCTTTTTGCCAGTCAGATCGAACATCGATAACTCCTTCAAAGCACGATCCGGAAAAATGTGCAGCGGTTTTCCGGAAAGATCGTGCGCAAACTAAAGAACTGAAGCGTGATGGCGAATCATCGCGCTTTTAGCCCTGCTTCGCAGCGGCCATTGCATCCTTGGCGGCGGCAATGTCGTTCGGACCGCCGACCGCAACACCGACGGCGCCGTCCGCGATCCGCTTGACGAGGCCGGTCAGCACCTTGCCGGCACCGATCTCGAAGAAACGGGTGACTCCCTGCCCCGCCATGTAGGCAACCGACTCGCGCCAACGCACCGTGCCGGTGACCTGCTCGACCAGGCGACGGCGGATCTCGTCGGGATCGGTGATCGCGCTCGCGAGCACGTTCGATACCAGCGGGGCCGCCGGCGCCTTGATCGTGACCTTCGCCAGCGCTTCCGCCATTGCGTCGGCAGCCGGCTGCATCAGCTTGCAATGGAAGGGTGCGGACACCGGCAGCAGCATCGCGCGCTTGGCGCCCTTGCCCTTGGCAATCTCAACGGCGCGATCGACCGCGACCTTGTCGCCGGAGACGACCACCTGCCCGCCGCCATTGTCATTGGCGGCCTGGCAGACCTGCCCCTGCGCCGCCTCTTTGGCGACTTCCATGGCGGCCTCGTAGTCGAGACCAAGCAGCGCGGCCATCGCACCAGCGCCCACCGGCACGGCCTTTTGCATTGCGAGACCGCGGGTGCGAAGCAGCCGCGCGGTGTCTGAAACCGTCAGGCTGCCGGCCGCCGCCAGCGCCGAATATTCACCGAGGGAATGGCCGGCCACGAAAGCCGCGTCTCGTCCCATGGAAAAACCAGCCTCGGCCTCCAGCACGCGCAGGGTGGCAATGGACACCGCCATCAGCGCCGGCTGGGCGTTCTCGGTGAGCTGGAGGGTTTCGGCCGGACCATCCCAGATGATGGCGGTCAGCTTCTCGTCAAGCGCGGAATCGACCTCGTCAAACACGGCGCGCGCCGCCGGAAAGGCGTCGGCCAGGGCCTTGCCCATGCCGACTGCCTGGGAACCCTGCCCAGGAAATGTGAATGCAGCCGTCATCGGCGCTCCCCTGCTTGTCGAGCGTGATCCCTGCGAGAACCAGCAGCCGATTACGCACGGCCTTAGGCCATGGTTCCGGATCATGCGTCAAAGGGGGCCGTAGACACCGTCCGGGGCTGGAATGTCAAGCCAAGATGGATACTTCGACCGGCATTCAACCGGGGATGCCGGCCCTCAAAACCCACCGGCGGTCTGATTGGCATCGACCTCCGCCCCCGCCCGCGCGCGGCGCGCGCTGTTCACCAATTGCCCGGGACGGTCCTCCTGGTCGGGCTTTGCTGTCGCGAGCCGTAGCACGGCGGCGTAGCCCGGCTGCACCTCCATGCGGCCGGCATGCCGGCTTTCGCTGAGCAGACGGTGCACCTTCGGCAGATTGTAGCAGGGCACGTAAAACAGCAGATGATGCTCGAGGTGATAGTTCACGTAGTACGGCGCAATGAACAGGCGCTCGAGAAAATTGGCATGCGTGGTGCGGGTGTTGCGCAGCGGATCATGGCTGTCGGGCACGACGGCGTGCTCGGCGATGTTGCGGATGCGGGTGATCACCATCATCCACGTCAAAAGCGGCACCAGCCATAGCAGCGGATAGGCCCACCACACGCCGGCCGCCGCGAGCGCTGCGAACATCACGGCATTGACGAGGCATTGCGGGCCGAGCTTCTCCCAGAAATGCACGGCGCGCTGGCGCCACGGCCAGTCCTTCGGCCCGAGCGCGTTGAGCAGCTGCGCCTTGCGCTGCTGGTAGCCGGTCTGCCCCGTGATATCGCGAATGAACTTGCGGCGATAGCTCAGCTTCGTGATCGGAAACGGCGCCGACAGCACGAGATCAGGATCGTCCTCTTGCTGGGTGCGCGCATGATGCTGAAGGTGATAGCGCCGATAGCTGCGCGTCTCCGCAAAGAGAGGATAAGCACAAAACCACTGGCTCAGGGCCAGATTGGTCTTCTCGTCCGCGGACAGGCAACCATGCGCTCCGTCATGCATCAGGATCGCAAGCCCAAGCTGGCGCGAGCCGATGATGGCGACCGCAAGAATGTAGGTGATCGGATTGGGCCACCATGCGACCAACGCGATCGCACCAATGATCAGCGCCCAGGCATGCGCGATCAGCGCGACGCCCTTCCAGGTCACGCGTTGGCGCACGTCGGCAAGTTGGCCGTCGGTCAGGAAATCGCGGGCACGCATGCGAAGCGCGGTCATGGCTAACTCTCCTCATCCGAACTGGTTGATCCGTCGCGCTCGTCGACGAGGCGCAGGCGTGCAGTATCGCCAGTGGATTTCGCCTGCTCGCCGAGCACGCGCAGCATTTCGGCGCATAATTCGCCCGGCGAACGGCCCATGGCATAGCCTTCGAGGATGACGCCGACGGCGACGGCCCAGAACCGCCGCGAGCTTTCGTCGGGCGCGCGCAGGGAGCGCCAGCCGTGCCGAACGACCTGGCCGGCATAGGCGCGCGCGCCCTCGCTGTGCAGTCGTTCGATGGTGCGCTCGACCAGTGGCGCAAGATCCTGGCGCCGCCTAGTCAGTATCAGGGCCTCGGCGAAGAAAGCGACTGAATCGCTCGCCGTCACGGTCTCGGCCAGCGCGTGGGTGTACTCCCGCGGCGTGCGCGCCTTCAGCGCCGCCTGCTCCGTCGCCCGCGCCAGGTACAACAGATCGCGGCAGGCGCATTCGACGAACAGCGCCTCCTTGGTGCGGAAGTAATAGGTGATCTGGCTCGGGAACGCGTCCGCGGCGGCCGCGATGTCGGTGATCGAGGCGCCCGACAGCCCCCTCTCCCGGAACAACGGGCTTGCCGCATCCAAGAGGAGCGACCGCATTTTGCGGCCGGCAGAGCGCGTCGCCCGGACGGCGTGCTTGGGATCTCCGACTATCGATTCAGATGGCGCATGAGCAGATTTGTCTGCCATTGAATCCTCCCGTGGCCTTATTTGTATGCCATACAAACAAATAAATCAAGCTGGTACCATGGAAGGGTCGGTCCTGGGCCGCCTGCGGGTCCCCCGGGCCCGAAACCTGGCTCCCCAACCTTGCAAAGCCGGCCAAAATCCGTATAAGGCGCGCATCCGCAGACCCCGGCCGGGAGCTGAACGGACGGTCTCAACAAATCACTCGTGATTTTGGTGTGGCAGGGCCAGTCGGCCCGTCGTCCCGTGTTTCCGCCTTCTGAGCTTAATCCCAGAGTCCTTTCCGAAGGTCTCTTAAGGGCTTGACGCCGGGCGATGCGCCAACATGAGGAAAGGACTTCCATGCCTCTTTATGAGCATGTCTTTCTCGCGCGTCAGGACGCGAGCACGCAGCAGGTCGAAGAGCTGACCACGCAGATGACCGGCATCGTCGAGGGTCTCGGCGGCAAGGTCACCAAGACCGAGAACTGGGGCGTTCGCTCCCTCACCTACCGCATGAACAAGAACCGCAAGGCGCACTTCGTGCTGCTCAACATCGACGCGCCGTCCGCGGCGATCGCCGAGATCGAGCGCCAGGAGCGCATCAGCGAAGACGTGATCCGCTATCTCAGCGTCCGCGTCGAAGAACTCGAGGAAGGCCCGTCCGCGATGATGCGCAAGGCCGACCGCGATCGCGAGCGTGACGACCGTGGCGGCTTCCGCGGCGAGCGTGAAGGCGGCTTCCGTGGCGACCGCGAGGGCGGTTTCCGTGGCGGCGATCGCGACGGCGGCTTCCGCGGTGACCGCGGTCCGCGCCGTCCGCGCGAAGAAGCTGAAACGACGGAAGGGGAGTAAGAACAATGGCTGAAGCTGGTGCACGCCGTCCGTTTTTCCGTCGTCGCAAGAGCTGCCCGTTCACGGGCGCCAATGCTCCCAAGATCGACTACAAGGACTCCAAGCTGCTGATGCGCTACGTCTCCGAGCGCGGCAAGATCGTGCCGAGCCGCATCACCGCGGTGTCCGCGAAGAAGCAGCGTGAGCTCGCCCGCGCCATCAAGCGCGCGCGGTTCCTGGGCCTCCTGCCTTACGTCATTCGCTAAGACGAACTCGGCCGGCGGCGATACCGCCGCCGGCCGTACTCTTTAGTTTCATAAGGCTTCCGGGTCGTCCGGTCGCCGATGGTTGGGGCGAGATGCCTCTAACCGCTCGAAGGGAGCGGGACAGCTGATGATGGCCTTTGGACTGATAGCCCTGATCGCCGGCGCTGCGTCGGCCCTGATGTTCGCCTCGATCGTTTCGGGCGCGCTGATCTCGCTCGTCCTGTTCTATCTCGCACCGCTGCCGCTGATGGTCGCCTCGATCGGCTGGGGACCGCTTTGCGCGAGCCTCGGTGGCATCGCTGCCGCGATCGGACTCGGTGCGCTGTTCGGCCTGCCCTATTGCATCGCCTTTGCCGTGACCGTCGCGCTGCCGGCCTGGTGGCTCGGCCATCTCGTCCTGCTCAGCCGGCAGGTGGGACCTGGCGCGCCGGGCGCTGGCGCTGAGCCGACGTCCGAGCCCGAGCTCGAGTGGTATCCGGTTGGCCGCATCCTGCTGTGGATCGCGGGCTTCGCCACGCTGACCACGATAGCCGCCCTGCTCACGCTCGGCACCGACGCAGAGACCATCACCGGCACGCTGCAACGCGGCCTGATGCGTCTCCTCCGCGCCACCGATCCGCAAACCTCAGGCGAAGCCGGTCAGCTCGTCGACGCACTGGTGCGCATCGCGCCTGCCGCCGCCACCATCGTCGCGATGATGACGCTGACGCTCAACCTCTGGCTCAGCGCCAAGGTGACGGCGACGTCGGGCCGGCTGCGTCGTCCCTGGCCGGTTATGAGGACGGCGGAGCTGCCGCCGATGACGCTTGTGGCGCTCTGCGTCGCGCTCGCCTTCTGCTTCACCGGCGGGCTGCTCGCGATCTTCGCGCAGATCACGACGGCGGCGCTGATGATGGGCTACGCGCTGACCGGCTTCGCCGTGCTGCATACGCTGACGCTCGCGCTGAAGAGCCGTACCTTCTGGCTCGGCTCGACCTACGCCGTTGTCGTCGTGTTCGGATGGCCCGTCATCGCGATGGTGATCCTCGGCCTTGCGGATGCCGTGTTCGGCTTCCGCGAGCGCTTCCTGCGGAGCTGCCAGCCGCCGCCGCTGCCAACACCTTAGGTTCAACCCGCAAATCCACCTCACTCAACACTTCAAAGGAGAACGAATATGGAAGTCATTTTGCTGGAACGCGTGAACAAGCTCGGCCAGATGGGCGAAGTCGTGAAGGTTCGCGACGGCTATGCCCGCAATTTCCTGCTCAAGCGCGGCAAGGCGCTGCGCGCCACCGCCGACAACCGCGCCAGGTACGACGGCATGAAGGCCGAGCTCGAGGCCCGCAACCTCCAGTCCAAGGCCGAGGCGTCCAAGGTCGCCGAGAAGATCGAGGGCAAGAACATCATCGTGATCCGTCAGGCTTCGGAAGCCGGTCAGTTGTTCGGCTCGGTCACGGTGCGCGACGTGGTTGCCGCTTTCGAAGCTGACGGCGTGTCGCTCGCCCGTCCGCAGGTGCAGCTCGACGCGCCGATCAAGACCATCGGCAAGCACAGCATCACCGTCGCCGTGCACCCCGAGGTCGAGGTCGAGGTCACCGTCACGGTTGCGCGCAGCCAGGACGAGGCCGAGCGCATCAACCGCGGCGAGGACATCTCGACCCGCAACGAAGACCGCGACGCTGCGGCCGAAGCGATCGCCGCTGCCGGCGAGTTCTTCGATCCGGAAGCCCAGCACGACGAGCCGGCGCCGGCTGCGGAAGAGACCGAGAAGTAAGCCTCGCGTTACGCAGGCTGCGAAGCCCGGTCGCCTCAGGCGGCCGGGCTTTTCGTTTTGGCGGCGACCTCCTCGCTCAGCATCGCGATCGAGGCCAGCGCCGTTGCCGTATGTTTCTCGATACCGTCGCTGACGCAGAACACGTCGGCCGCCACCACCGCGACCTGGCGGCCTGGCTTGATCACCCTGGCCCGGCAGATCAGCTTGTCGCCGACCGCCGGCGACAACAGATTGAGCTTGTATTCCGCGGTCAGCGCCGGCTGGCCGCGCGATGTCGCCGCCGCGATCGTGGTGGCGTTGTCGACCAGGAACGCGGTGACGCCGCCGTGGAAGAAGCCGTTCTGTTGCAACAGCTCGGGCCGACGCTCCACCGCAATCGTGCAGGTGCCGCGCGACAATTCCGAGAGCTCGGCCCCGACCAGATTCATAAAACCCTGCCGGCCGACATTGGCGTGGATGAACTCTGCGATCGGCTCAAATCCGGGATCTGCTTCGGCTCGCATGACACTACTCCTTATTCTTTGTTGACGCGTTCAGAAGGCCGCAGCGCGCGGATGGCGCAGGCGATCAGCGTATCGGCCTCGCTGCGCGGATCGGCGCGGTCGCGTCCCGACAGGAACGCGCGGCAGAATATCTGCGCCGGGCCAATGAGCTGACTGACGAACATCACCGGCGTCATCGGCAGAAGCTCACCCCTGGCGACCAATGGCGCGCGCCAGCGCTCGATGCCTTCGGCCAGGCGCGCATTCTGCGCGCGCCGGGCATCGCGGACATCCTCGTCCCAATCGCTGCGCGATAGCTCGAAGAGATAGCGCGCCTCGCGCCGGCTCGACACGACCCAGTCAAGGTGAGCCCGGATCAGGCGATCGATGCCCTGCTCCGCATCGGGGACAGGATCGAGCGCGGCCAGCACCGCGGCGTGATAGTGCCGCAGTACGTCCAGCAATAGCGCACCGGCCAGCTCCTTCTTCGATCCGAAGACATGAAAGAAGCTGCCATTGGACGCGCGCGCGCGGGCGCGGATCGCGGCCACCGTCGCGCCTTCGAAGCCAACGCGGTCGAACACCGCGAGCCCCGCCGCCAACAGGTCCTCACGCACACTCGCCGTCATCCAAAATTCTCCTAGAGCATTTCTCTAGAGTAATACTCCAATCGCGGTCAAGACGATGCGGAGGCCGCGATGATCGCGGCCTCCGCATGTCGGTCAGAAAATGTGGGTTGGCCTATCGCGAGATCGGCGGCACCGGCGGTCCCGAGGACTCAGCCGGCGGTGGGGCCGAAGCGGTCGCGGGTGGCGCAGCCTCTTGCGGCTTGGCCGCCGGTTCGGAGCTTGCGACAGGCGCTGCCGGCTTGGGAGCAGCCTCTTCCGCTGGCTTGTCCACCGACTTGGTGTCAACCGACTTGGGCGCGGCCGGCTCGTCGGGCTTCGCCGCAGAAGCCGGCGGGGTCACCTGCGGCAACGGATCCGGCCGCAGCGCCGGAGCCTCGCTGCCGCGCGGCTCGATCTTTGCGCTTTCCGGCTTGGGCTCAGCAGGTTTTTCTGACGCCTTACCACTGTCGGGCTTGGCATCGTCGCGACCGGGCTCGACCTTGGCGGTCTCAGGCTTCGTTTCGGGCTTCGGCTCGCTCTTGTTCTCTTCGGTGGCCGGCGCCGCAGCGTCGACCTTCGGCGCCTCCTGGGTCTCCAGCTTGCCGCGCTTGCTCTGGCGCTTGGCCTTGCGGCCCTCGGGCGGGCGTTCGCTGGTGGCCGGCCCCTCGGACCTCACGCCTTCCTTCGCCCCCTCCTCGGCCGGCCGGGTAGCACGCTTCTGGCGCGTGCTCTCGGGCGCGGTAGGCTCGCCTTCCGGCTTGGCGGCCTCCTGGGCGCGCAGGCGGCGTCCTTGACGTTCGGGCGTCTGGCCTGGAGCGGTGTTGGCTTCCTTATCCCTGGCGCCGTCCTTCTTGTCCTTGCCGTCCTTGGCCTGGTAGCGGGTGTCGGTGGCGCCGTTGGAGACGAGGTAGGAGGCGAGGATGCCCGCCATGTCCGAGCTCGTGGTGTAGTGCTGGCGCAGGAATCCGGGCAGCGAACCCGGCGCCACGGATTTCAGAAGGCCGCGCGGGCTCTTATGGCATGCATTACACGTCTGCGCGAAAAGCTGGGACGGGCTTTTACCGGCCTCGAGGTTCGTCGCCTGCGCAAAAACGGTGTCGGTTGCACCGAAGCCGATCAGAAGCAATACCGTCGCGAGGCTGAGCGCTCGGCTCGACATTCCCATCATCTCCATTGAATTCCGCGAGTGCAGCCAGCAATCTGGCGCGGCGGCGGTCACCTTTTAGCCGATTGAGCCGTGAATGGAAGCAGGCTCCGCGCGCAAGGATGTGAGTAAGCGCTTTTGGAATATCGGCATTGACTACAGCGCAATAGCGCCCTGCTACTTTTTTCCTAGATTTACATGCAAACGCATAGGAACCGCTGCGGTGCCTGCGCGTCAGTTCTGGAGGCCGGGTTAGTCGCATCTTTCGGGGTCGCCCGAAAGGAAGGTGTCGATGGACCGATTGCTGCGTAGATTCCTGTCTCAATTCATCCGCCGCGGGTCGATGACGGTGACCACGGCTAGCGGATCGAGATTCACGGTCGGCGACGGCTCCGGCGAACCGGTCGAGGTGCGCTTCGTCACTACGGACGCAGAGCGAAGGGTTCTCATCAATCCCGAGCTCGGCCTTGGCGAGGCCTACATGGACGGCGAGTTCGTCGTCGAGCGCGGCACCATAGCTGATGCCCTCGCGATCCTGCTCGATCAACCCGACCTATTGCCGCAGTGGGCGAAGCCGTGGTGGCACCTGCGCTACCTGACGCGGCACTTGAAGCAATTCAACCCACGCTCGCGCTCGCGCAGCAATGTCGCGCACCACTACGATCTCGACGCAAGGCTCTATTCGCTCTTCCTCGATGCCGACAAGCAATATAGCTGCGCCTATTTCGAGACACCGGAGACGACGCTCGACGATGCGCAGCTCGCCAAAAAGCGGCACGTGACCGCAAAGCTGCTGGTCAGGCGCGGCCAGCGCGTGCTCGACGTCGGCTCGGGCTGGGGTGGGCTCGGTCTCTATCTCGCCGAGATCGCCGGCGCCGACGTCACCGGCGTCACGCTGTCGACCGAACAGTTGCAGGTCGCCAATGCGCGCGCAGCCGAGAAAGGCCTGACCGGGTCAGCCAAATTCCTGCTCCAGGACTATCGCGACATCGAGGGCCCGTTCGACCGCATCGTCTCGGTCGGCATGTTCGAGCATGTTGGAGCGAGGTTCTACGACGCCTACTTCCAGCGCTGTGCCGAGCTCCTGAGCGAGGACGGTGTCATGCTGCTGCACTCGATCGGCCGTTCGCAGGGGCCGGATTCTACCAATCCCTGGATCGCGAAATACATCTTCCCCGGCGGGTACATCCCCGCCTTGTCGGAGGTGCTGCCGGCGATCGAGCGCGCTGGTCTGCTGGTCTGCGACATCGAGATCCTGCGCCTGCATTATGCCGAGACGCTGAAGGCGTGGCGGCAACGCTTCATGGCGCGACGCGAGGAGGCGGTGCAGCTCTACGACGAGCGCTTCGCCCTGATGTGGGAGTTTTATCTGGCGGCCTGCGAGATGACCTTCCGCAAGCAGGGCATGATGAACTTCCAGATTCAGCTCACCAAGCGCCAGGGCATCGTGCCGATGACCCGCGACTATGTCGCGCATGAGGAAGCCCGGCTGCGGGCCCGCGAACGCGGCGCCAAGCCCAAGCTGAAGCTGGCTGGTGAATAAGCGCTAGTGACGCAGCGTGGAGATCGGGAGGGTCCGGAAAGAAGCTGTTAACGTCAGTTGCGCCCGCAGCTCCGCCAGGATTTCCGGCGCAACCGGCTGGCGGCGGATTTCGGGCCGCTCAGCGTGCTGCATAGCGGCGATCAGCCCGGACAGCCAAAGCCGGCTGCCCGCCTCGCTTCGCCAAATCTGCTGCTGCCGTTCTGGCCGCATTGCCTGCCTCGTCTTCCTGATGGCGGGTCGCGGGAGATAATTCCCTGCCCGCTAGCCTGTTCCCGTCCTAACCCCGAAAGAATCCGGAGAGATGTGATCTGCTTCACATTGCTCTGGTCGGCCCTGGCTTAGACCGTCGCTATGAGCAAAGAGACCCAAACCTCGCTCGACGTGCAGGACGATCTCCGCACCGATTACGCCCTGATCGCCACCGGCGTCGGGGCGGCCTTGGTTGCGCTGGTCTACCTCCTGCTGGTCTGAACCCGAGCCGAAAGCTCCCGGCGTGCGTCATTTCGCGCGCTCTTGGGTACGTCTGCGCCCCAATCCAGAAGGTTCATCGCAGCCCGATTATTTCCGCGGCGCCCTCGCGGCCGCGGCGAGTTCCGCGAAAATCCGTCAAGCGCTGCCCATGCTGCGGCTGCTAACCATCCACCATTTTAACTGAGCGGTTGATAGCGATCAGCTTTCGCTTCCGCTTTGAGCTGAGGCGGCGCTTTATCCCGACCCCGCATCCGCCCCAAAAAAATTGCTATCGCTCGACCATGGCCCTGACTGATTCGAACGTCCTCAAACTCGCGCCCGAAGCCGGAACTCCCGCCTACCGGAGCGCGCCTCACAATATCGAGGCAGAACAGAGCCTTCTGGGCGCGATCCTGGTCAACAACGACGCCTTCTACCGGGTCTCCGACTTCCTGGAGCCGAAGCATTATTTCGAGCCGCTGCACCAGACCATCTTCGAGACTGCCGGCAGCCTGATCCGGATGGGCAAGATTGCCACGCCCGTGACGCTGAAGACGTTCCTTCCGGCCGATACCGATGTCGGCGGCATGACCATCGGGCAATATCTGGCGCGGCTCGCGGCCGAAGCGACCACCATCATCAACGCCCAGGACTACGGCCGCACCATCTATGATCTTGCGTTGCGGCGCGACCTCATCGGTATCGGCGAAGACATGGTCAATGTCGCCTATGACGCCCCGGTCGACTTTGCGCCGCGGGCGCAGATCGAGGACGCCGAGCGCCGTCTCTACGAGCTCGCCGAGTCCGGTCGCTATGACGGCGGCTTCCAGAAATTCTCGCAGGCGTTGGCGGTCGCGGTCGATCTCGCGGCAAAGGCGTTCCAGCGCGACGGAAAGCTGTCCGGCATCTCGACGGGCATGCGCGACCTCGACACCAAGATGGGCGGCCTGCAGCATTCCGACCTCATCATCGTCGCTGGACGTCCCGGCATGGGCAAGACGTCGCTGGCGACCAACATCGCCTACAACGTCGCCAAGGCCTATGTCGGCGAGCTCCAGGCCGACGGCACCATGAAGGCCGCCAATGGCGGCGTGATCGGCTTCTTCTCCTGCGAAATGTCGGCCGACCAGCTCGCCACGCGTATCGTGGCCGAGCGCACCGGCATTCCCTCTTCCCACATCCGCCGCGGCGGCATCTCGGAAGCCGATTTCGACAAGATCCGGGAAGTCTCGATCGAGCTGCAGTCGCTGCCCTTCTATGTCGACGCAACCGGTGGCCTGTCGATCGCGCAGCTCATGGCACGCGCGCGCCGGCTGAAGCGCCAGAAGGGCCTCGATCTCCTCGTGATCGACTACATCCAGCTGCTGTCCGGCTCGGGCAAGCGCGCCAGCGACAGCCGCGTCCAGGAAATCACGGAGATTACGACCAGCCTGAAGGCGCTCGCCAAGGAGCTCAACGTTCCGGTAATCGCGCTGTCCCAGCTCTCACGCCAAGTCGAATCCCGCGACGACAAGCGGCCGCAGCTTTCCGACTTGCGTGAATCCGGATCAATCGAGCAAGACGCCGACGTCGTGCTGTTCGTTTACCGTGAGGAATACTACCTCGCGATGAAGGAGCCGCGCCCGGGCACGCCCGAGCACGAGAAATGGCGCCTGGACATGGACCTTGCGTACGGCAAGGCCGAAGTCATCATCGGCAAGCAGCGCCACGGCCCGACAGGCACCGTCGATTTGGCGTTCGAAGCCTCGGTCACGCGGTTCGGCGACCTCGCGCCTGACAGTCAGCTGCCGGCTCGCAGCGGTAACGATTACTGAGTTTCTTGAACCAAACCTGCCTCTTGCGTAAAACGACGCCATGAACATGGCGTCCGACCCGAAAATGATCCAGCAATCCGGCCTTCTCTCCGCGGAGGCCAATCAGGCCGCCGCGCTCGCCCCCCTATGGCGGCGTACTCACCGTCGACCTCGACGCCATCATAGCCAACTGGCGCAAGCTCGAGAAGACCGCGGTGCCGGCCGAATGCTCGGCCGTGATCAAGGCCGACGCCTATGGCTGCGGCGCGGCGCAGGTCGCGCGCGCCCTGAACAAGGCCGGCTGCAAGACCTTCTTCGTCGCAACGATCGAAGAAGCGCGCTCGGTGCGCGAAGCCGTGCCGGAGCCTGTGATCTACGTGCTCGGGGGCTATTTCCAGAACACCGGCGAACACTACGCCAAGATCAACTGCCGTCCCGTGATCGGCGATCTCAACGAACTCGCCGAATGGGACGTGTTCTGCCGCCGCTCCGGCTGGACCGGGGGCGCCGCGATCCACATCGACACCGGCATGAACCGGCTCGGGCTGACGCTTGCGGAAGCGCAGGCGATCATCCCACGCATCAATGCCGGCGATCACGGCATCACGCTGGTGATGAGCCACCTGGTCTCGGCCGAGCAGCTCAACAGCCCCGTGAACGCAAAACAGCTCGCCGCCTTCCGCGCCATAGCCAGCGAATTCTCCGGCGTGCCGGCGGCGCTCGCCAATTCGTCGGGCATCTTCCTGGGTGCGCCCTTCCAGTTCGACCTGGTGCGGCCGGGCGCAGCGCTCTACGGCGTCAACCCGACGCCGGAGGCCGACAATCCGATGCAGCAGGTGGTCGACCTCAAGGCCCGTATCGTGCAGACCCGCAATGTCGAGCGCGGCGAGAGCGTCGGCTATGGCGGCACCTGGACCGCGCGGCGGCCGACCAAGCTCGCGATCATCGCGGTCGGCTATGCCGACGGCTATTTCCGCGCCGCCAGCTCCAACGACGGCACCCGTGGCGCCGAGGTCATCGTCGCCGGCAAGCGCTGCCCGGTTGCGGGCCGCGTCTCAATGGACCTGATCGCAATCGACATCACCGATTTGCCGCCCAACGCGGTGCGGCGCGGCCACATGGTGACGCTGCTCGGCGAGGGCATCACCGTCGACGAACTCGCGCATCATTTCGGCACCATCGGATATGAGGTGCTCACCAGCCTCGGACACCGCTACGCCCGCGTCTACACGGGCGGCAACGTGGTGGAGCCGCCGGCAAAACCGGCTCCAGTATCGGCGGCCGAACAGCCGTCCTCCCCGCAGCCGCTCGAACAGCTGGCGAGCCCGCCGCCGCTGCCGAGCTAACCGACGCTCTCGTGCCCCGGACGCAGCGCAGTGCGCCGCTCTTTGCGGCGTAGTGCGCTGCAGAGCCGGGGCCCATCTATCCGCATTACCGTGTCGCGTTCTGGGTCCCGGCTCTGCGTCGCACCGCCATAAGCGCGTTTACGCGCGTCTTCGCCGCGCTATGCGCGCTGCGCCGCGTCCGGGACACGAATCTCGCTGCTTACTTCTTCCGGCTGTCGAGCGCCGCCTTGCAAGTCGCACTGAGCTGATCGCGCTTGCCATTGAGGCAGGCGATGATCTTGCCACTACCCGGCGCGATGCCGGCGCAGAATTTGTCGTAGTCCGCCTTGCACGCGCCGCGCGGATCGGACGATTGTGCCGAGGCGGTCCCGGAGAAGGCAGCGGCGACGACGATAGCGGCAAAGCTCAACTTGGACATTGTATCTCCGGTGGCAGAAGGCAGGGGCCGGTAGCTCTACATGAAGATTGCGACATTCAACATCAACAACATCAACCGCCGCCTGCCCAATCTGCTGGCATGGATGCGAGCATCGAAGCCCGATGTCGTCGCGCTTCAAGAATTGAAGGCAAGTGATGGCGAATTTCCGGCATCCGCCATCGAAAAGGCCGGCTACGGCGCGGTCTGGCACGGACAAAAAACCTGGAACGGCGTCGCCATCCTTGCCCGCAGCGCAGAGCCCATTCTCACTCGCGACCGCTTGCCGGGAAAGCCGGGGGATCACGAAGCCCGCTACATCGAGGCGGCGGTGCGCGGCGTCATCGTCACCAGCATTTACTTGCCAAACGGCAATCCGCAGCCGGGACCGAAGTTCGACTACAAGCTCGACTGGTTCGCGCGGCTCAAGCGCCACGCCAAAACCTTCATCAAGCAGGATTTGCCCGTGGTGCTTGCCGGCGACTACAACGTCGCACCGACGGAGATCGACATCTATCCGACGCGCTCATGGGACAAGGACGCCCTGATCCAGCCGAAGAGTCGCGCCGCTTTCGCATCACTCGTCGCACAAGGCTGGTGCGATGCGATCCGCGAGCTGCACCCGGAGCAGCGCATCTACACCTTCTGGGACTACAAGCGAAACCGCTGGCCGCGCGATGCGGGCCTGCGGCTCGATCATCTGCTGCTCAGCCCTGCCCTCGCCTCGCGCCTGGCAACGGCTGGCGTCGACAAGAAGGTTCGCGGCGAGGACGGCGCCAGCGATCACGCGCCGGCGTGGGTGGTGCTGAAATAACGTCGATGCCGTAGGGTAGGCAAAGGCGCGCCAGCGACGTGCCCACCATCGCATCGCGACACAGAATTGGTGGCACGCTTCGCTTTGCCCACCCTGCGAATTAGCGTCCGTAATATTCCTGCACGGTGTCCCAGGCCGCCTTTTGCAGAAGCTGCGTCGTCTCAGGATCCAATCCCATCGTGTAGGTATTCCCGACCGGCGAACGTCCCGTCAGCGCGGCAAGCGTCACGCAGGTCGCGAGATACGTGCCGGCCGGGCTCGGATGCCGCTTGTCGGGCGCGTAGAGATTGAGCTCCGGCTGCAGCTTGCGCACGCGCGCAAAGGCGAGACCTGCGGGAATGACGAGCGCATCGTTTGCATTGCCGGCGAGCGTGTAGGCTTCGGCCAATCCCTCGGTCATCTCCGGCTTGTCGGCATAGGCCCAGGACATGAACAGCACCGGCCGCATGTCGTGGGCACGGACGATCTCGCTGTCTTTCTTGGCGAAGGTGGCGAACGCGTCCTTCAGCTGCGGATGAATTGGACACTGGCTGCAATCCATCATCACGACCGCGTCGAACTGCCTGCCGGGCTTGTTGAAGACGACGTTGTTCTGCTCGTCGAAGGAATAGGCGCCGATGCCACCCGGCCGCAGCAGATTGTCCATGTCGTGCCAGTCGAGGCCCGAGCCCCCGATCGTAGCCATGGTGTTGCGATAGGCCGCCTTGTTGGCAGCGTCCGCGGCCCGCTCCATGAAGGAGAGATGTCCGGGCATGCCGTTGTTGAAGTAGAAGAAGCTGTTGCCGACGAACAATGCCGCCTTGGGGAAGTCAGGTCCGAGCGTCGTGACCTTGGGCTTGGTCTGCGCCTGCGCCGCATTGAAGCCGGCCACACCGGCCATAACGACCGCGAGCATGACTCGCGCAAGACGACGCATCATGGGCTTCCCTCGCCTTTTTCTCTCTGGGCCGGAACAGATCAGCTTTTCAGGATCGCCTCAAGGGGATGGACGTCCGGCAGACACGCGTGAAGCTGCGTGCTCACCACAAATTCTTGCCGTCGATCACGTTCACCGGCACAGCCTCGAGATCGAAATCGTCGAACAGGCGCGCATTGACGCCGACCTTGGGATTGTCGAAGTCGGGCTTGCCGGTCGACCAGTCCGGCGACTCCGAATAGGTGCCGCAGCCGCAGCTCGCGCAGAAATGATGTTTCACCGTGCGACTGCCCCAAAGATAGGTCGCCACATTGTCCGCAGGAGACAGCAGGCGAAACTGCGCCGGCGTGTAATAGGCCCACAACGCGCCGCGCTTGGCGCAGAGCGAACAGGTGCAGCGCGTCACGCTGGAGGGCGCCTCCGTCACCTCGAACACCGTCTCACCGCAATGACAGCTTGCCTCGATCGGCATGACCCGCTCTCCATTTTGTCAGGAGATGGTCGTAGCCAGTCCCTGCTGCCAACATGCTGTCAGCAGCGCAGGTCGTTCACGGAGCCTCGTTCGCGGACACCAGCCCCTTGACGTCCATTTCTGGTCATAATACTGGTCTGACCAAGATCAGACCAAAAGAGACGAGGATGGAGCTCAAACGGGCCGCCGAAGGCGAAAAAGGGTTCGAGAAGGTGTTCGCCTTCTTACGCGAGCGCCTGCTCGCGGGTTCGCTCAAGCCCGGCGACCGCCTGATCTCCGAACGCGAGCTTGCCACCCAGCTCGGCGTCAGCCGGCCGATCGTTCGCGAGGCGCTACGCGCCCTCACCGTGCTCGGCATTGTCGAGATCCGCGACCGCATCGGCACGGTCGTAACCCGGCCGGACGTTTCTGTTCTGAATGACTTCTTCACCTTCGCGCTGGCCCAGCAGGCGGACATGCTCGACGACGTCATGCAGGCGCGCGTCGCGATCGAATGTCAGGCGATCCGGCTCGCCTGCGAACGCGCCAACATTGCCGATTTCGAACGCCTGCAGCGCGCGCTCGCGAAGATCGGGGAGACGATCGACGAGGCGGACGCCGGCGGCATGGCCGACTTCGAATTCCATCGCGCCATCGTCGTGGCATCGCATTCGGAGACGCTGACGGTTCTGCACGGTTCGATGGCGGGCCTGCTGACGCATTCGCATCGCAGCCGCCGCGAGCTGGTGCAGGCCTTTCCGTCAATGAAGACGTATCTGATCGACGATCACCGGCGCATCTTCGAAGCAGTCATCGCGCGCGATCCGGAGCGGGCGGACGCGACGCTGCGCAAGCATTTTGCCATCGGCGACGAATACCGGCGGCGCGCCCTCGTCGGCGACATGGACAAGACAAGCGCCTCACGCTGATCGCGGACGGGCCCATCAACCAGGAAGCAGGCGAACGCCATGGGACGGAACGACAAGGGCAATGTGGGCTTCATCGGCATCGGGACGATGGGCCGCGAGATGGTCCGCAACCTTCTGGTGGCCGGGCACTCGGTTCACGTCTTCGATCTCAATGAGGCCGCACTGGCCGATAGTGTCAACGCAGGCGCCGTTCGCGCCAGGAGTCCTGCCGATGCAGCGCAAGGCGCCGACATCGTCATCACCATGCTGCCCGACACGCCCCATGTCGAGGCGACCATTTATGGCGAGCACGGCCTCCTGAAGTCTCCTCCGCCCGGCAAGCTCATCGTCGACATGAGCACGATCTCGCCGGTCGCGGTCCGCCGCATCTACGCCGACCTGAAGACGGCCGGCGTCAGCTTCATCGACGCGCCGGTCTCGGGTGGGCCGGTGGGCGCCAAGAACGCCGCGCTCTCGATTATGGCCGGCGGCGATGCGGCCGCCTTCGCCCAGGCCGAGCCATTCTTCCGCGCAATGGGCACGACCATCACGCATGTCGGCGCGCCCGGCGCCGGCCAGACCGTGAAACTCTGCAATCAGCTCATCTGCGGCATCAACATCCAGGCGATCTGCGAGGCGCTCGCACTGGGACGCGCCTCGGGTGTCGATCTCAACCTGCTGCGCCGGGTGCTGCTCGGCGGCTCAGCGGCGTCGTGGATGCTGGACAAGCTCGGCCCCTCCATGATCGAGGGCGACGTCGGCGCCGGTTTCCGCATCGACCTGATGCTGAAGGACCTCCGCCTGGTGCAGGAGCACGCGCAGGCGCTGAGCGTACCTTTGCCCGGCACCGCGCTCGTCACCAGCCAATATGTCGATGCGCGCGCGCACGGCGAAGGAAACAACGGCAACCAGGCGCTGTTCCGCGTCTATGACCGCATGACCAACCAGGTGACCGGCTGACCCGACTTCTATGAGCCTCCAACTCGACTTTCCCGCAGTGCTGGAGCGTTGGCCGAGTTTCCTGGCCGGCGCCGCCCTCACGCTGGAGCTTGCCGCCTTCGCGACGGTGCTCGGCGCCCTCCTCGGCACGCTCGCGGCGGTCGGGCGCGGCACGCACAACGCGCTGATCTCGGGCGCTTGCAAGGTCTATGTCGAGGCCATCCGCAACACGCCGCTGCTGGTGCAGATCTTCCTGGTCTATTTCGGCCTCGCCAGCCTGGGGCTGAAATTGTCCGCCTTCACGGTGGCCGTGGCCGCGCTGACGATCAATGTCGGCGCCTACACCGCCGAGATCATGCGCGCCGGTTTCGAGGCGATCCCGCGCGGACAGATCGAGGCGGCCGAGGGGCTGGCGCTGTCGCGCCTCCAGATCTACTGGCATATCATCCTGCTGCCGGCGGTCGAGAAGGTCTATCCGGCGCTGACCAGCCAGTTCGTGCTGCTGATGCTGGCTTCCTCGATCTGCTCGCAGATCTCGGCCGAGGAGCTCACCGCCGTCGCCAATTACATCCAGTCGGACACCTACCGGGCGTTCGAGACCTACATCATCGTCGCCGTGCTCTACGTCATCCTGTCGCTGATCATGCGCGCGGGCTTCTGGGGCCTTGGCCTCGTGCTGTTTCCGCGCCGGCGCCGGCTCGGCACGCCGTTGTGAGATGACCATGGGCGGACATCTCAACATCAATCATCTGATGTTCCTTGGCCAGGGCGCGCTGTGGACGATTGGGCTGTCAACGATTGCACTGATCGGCGGCGGCATCGTCGGCTTCGTGATCGCCCTGGCGCGAATATCGCCGCTCAGATCCGTGCGGCTCGCCAGCGCCGTCTATGTTCAGCTCGTTCAGGGCACGCCGCTGCTCGTCATCCTGTTTCTCGGCTATTTCGGCCTCGCCGCGATCGGCCTCCAGGTCTCGCCGCTTGCCGCCGCCGGCGCTTCCCTCACGCTCTATGTCGCCGCCTATCTCGGCGAGATCTGGCGTGGCTGCATCGAGTCCGTGCCGAAGCCGCAATGGGAAGCTGCCGAAGGCCTCGCGCTAAGCCGGACCCAGCGCATGATGAAGGTGATCCTGCCGCAGGCGATCCGCATCGCGACGCCTCCCACCGTCGGCTTCATGGTGCAGATCATCAAGAACACCTCGCTCGCCTCCGTCGTCGGCTTCGTCGAGCTGATGCGCTCGGGCCAGATCGTCAACAACTCGCTGTTCGAGCCGTTCGCCATCTACGCCATCATCGCCGTCGTTTATTTCGCCATGTGCTATCCCCTGTCGCTGTTCAGCCAGAGGCTGGAACGGCGGATGGGACGTGGCAGGTCCAACCTCGCGCCAGCCTGACATGCAGCAAAACCCCTCCCCCTCCGAACCGATCGTGTCGCTCCGCGACGTGCAGAAGAGCTTTGGCGCGCTCCGCGTGCTCGATGGCGTCTCCTTTGCTGTCGAGCGCGGTGAAGTTCTGGCGCTCATCGGCCGCTCTGGCTCCGGCAAGAGCACGGCGCTGCGCTGCATCGACCGCTTCGAGAAGGTCGACGGCGGCGAAATCGTCGTTTGCGGGCATCGGGTCGACCGTCCGGATGTCGATCTACGCGCGCTGCGCCAGGACGTCGGCATCGTCTTCCAGAGCTACAATCTGTTTCCGCACCTCACCATCGAGCAGAACATCACCCTCGCCCCCTGCGCGGTGAAGGGCATGGCTGCCTCGCAGGCCAGGGACCTCGCGCGCAAGGTGCTCGCGCAGGTCGGGCTCGAGGAGAAGCTGCATGCCTATCCCGAGCAACTCTCGGGCGGCCAGCAGCAACGTGCGGCGATCGCCCGCTCGCTCGCCATGCAGCCGAAAGTCATGCTGTTCGACGAAGTCACCTCGGCGCTCGATCCCGAGCTCACCGCCGAGGTGCTGAAGGTGATCGAGCAGCTGGCGGCTGACGGCATGACCATGGTGATGGTCACCCACGAGATGGGTTTTGCCAAAGGCATCGCCGACCGGATCGTCTTCATGCATCGCGGCAAGGTCCACGAGACCGGACCCGCCTCGATCCTGACATCGCCAACGACACCCGAGCTCATGCAGTTCGTCGGCACAGGAAACCTGAAATCATAACAGGAGAGGAGAACCAGGAATGACAAACAAGAAACTGCTGGGAGCGGCAGCCGCGCTGTGCGGCCTTGTGATGATGGCCGCTACGCCGGCATCGGCCGACCTGCTCGACGACATCATGCAGGCCAAGAAGATCCGCATCTCGACCGACGTCGCCATTCCGCCCTCGGGCATGATGGACAGCAACATGAAGCCGACCGGCTCCGACGTCGAGGTGGCGCAATTGCTCGCCAAGGACTGGGGGCTCGAGCTCGAATTCATCCAGACCACCGGCGCGACCCGTATCCCCAACGTCCTGACCGGCAAAGCGGACATCATCATCTCGACCCTGTCGGTGACGCCGGATCGCGCCAAGGTGATCGATTTCACCAAGCGCTACGCGACGCTGCAATCGGACATCGGCTGCCTGAAGTCGTCGACCGTGAAGGATTGGCCCGACCTGAAAGACAAGTCGATCGGCGTCTCGCGCGGCACGACGCAGGATACGGCCCTGTCCAACATGAAGGACAAGGACCTCAAGATCGCCCGCTATGATGACGACGCCACCATGGTGACGGCGGCCGTCTCCGGGCAGGTCGACTGCGTCGGCTCGTCCGCGACGATCATCAACCAGATCGGCGTGAAGAATCCCGCGCGCGTCTTCGATTCCAGAATTCCGCTGGCGACCTTCGACCTCGCGATCGGCCTGAAGAAGGGCGAGCCGCGCCTGATGGACAAGCTCAACACCTGGATCGCCGAGAACGTCAAGAACGGCAAGCTCAACGCGATCTACAAGAAATTCCACGGCGTCGAGCTGCCGCCCGACATGCGTGGCTGAACCAGAGAGAAGCCGTGACAGCCGTTTTCCGGCTGTCACGGTCAATGCAAATTCGAGAGAAGGAAATCATATGCGTCTCGTCATCGGATCCGACCACGCCGGTTGGCCGCTCAAGCAGACCGTCATCGATCACATCCGCAGCCTTGGCCACGACGTCGTCGATGTCGGCTCCTATGACGACAAGCCGGTGGACTTCCCCGACATTGCGCGGGCCGTGGCGCAGAAGGTGACTTCGGGCGAAGCCGCCCGCGGCATCATGGTGTGCGGCACCGGCGTCGGCGCGTCCATCGCGGCCAACAAGATGAAGGGCATCCGCGCCGCGGTCTGCCACGACGTCCATTCCGCCCACCAGTGCGTCGAACATGACGACGTCAACGTCATGTGCATCGGCGCGCAGATCGTCGGCGCCTGGCTCGCCGTGGATCTGGTCTCATCTTATCTCTCGGCCGAATTCTCGACGGACGAGGATTTCCGCCGCCGCGTCGAGAAGCTGCGCGTCATGGACGAGCAAGGCTGAGGACCGCGCGGCTGCTCATCTTCCGTCATTGCGAGCGTAGCGAAGCAATCCAGAGTCTTTCCGCGGCGACAGTCTGGATTGCTTCGCTGCGCTCGCAATGACGAAGTTGAAGCAATTTCGCGCGATATTCCCCAATATCGTCCTGGCGAATATTTGGCAGCCCCATTCACCCGTACCACTCCCTCCGGCTAGACTGCTCCGATTCCCGGGGTTCCGTCCTTGGCCTTTCTCTTCGTCCTCACCGTCGGCCTCATCGCCGGCACCATCTCAGGCATCGTCGGCACCGGATCGTCGATCATGCTGATGCCGGTGCTGGTCTATGCCTATGGGCCGAAGGAAGCCGTGCCGATCATGGCGGTCGCCTCCGTGATGGCGAACTTCTCGCGGATCCTGGCCTGGTGGCGCGAGGTCGACTGGCGGGCCTGCGCTGCCTATTCGGTCACGGGCATTCCGGCGGCAGCGCTCGGTGCGCGCACGCTGCTGGCGTTGCCCTCGCACACCGTCGATCTCGCCATCGGCATCTTCCTGATCGCGATGGTGCCGCTGCGCCATTGGCTGGCGCGGCACCATCTCAAGGCCAATCTCTGGCATCTCGCGTTCGGCGGGGCGATCATCGGCTATCTCACCGGCATCGTCGTCTCGACGGGCCCGCTCAGTGTGCCGCTGTTCCTGTTCTACGGCCTCAGCAAAGGTGCCTTCCTCGCAACCGAGGCCGCCTCCTCGCTCGGCCTCTACTTCGCGAAATCCGTGACCTTCGAGCGTTTCGGCGCGCTGACCGGCGACGTCTTCATCAAGGGCCTGATCGCAGGCTCCTCGCTAATGTCAGGCGCCTTCATCGCGAAACGCTTCGTGGTGCACCTGAAGCCGGACGTGTTCCGCCTGGTGATGGACGCGATCATGATCGCAGCCGGCATCTCCATGCTCTGGAATGCGACGCAGCCCTGATCGCGCAGCGCTCAGGCGGCAAATTCGGGTGCAATCGATGGGCTGTCGGCGAGAACGCTACTTGAGGGCGCCGCCTCGAGCCATTTCAGCACCGCCTCGAGCGGCTGCGGCTGCTGGTAGAGAAAGCCCTGTCCGAGCCTCACGCCCATCTCGCGCACTGCCCGCGCCTGCTCGGCGCGCTCAATGCCTTCCGCGACAAGCGTTAGCCCCAAGGTGCCGGCGAGCGATGCGATGACACCGACGATCGCCTTGTCTTCGCCGCTGTCTGGGATCTCGCTGATGAAGGCCTTGTCGATCTTGACCTTGTCCAGTGGGAAACGCCTGAGATGGGCGAGCGAGCTGTAGCCCGTGCCGAAATCGTCGAGCGCAATGGTTGCGCCGAGACGCCGCAGGCGGTGCAACGTCTCGGACGCGCAGGCGATGTTGTTGATCAGCGATCCCTCGGTGATTTCGAGCTCCAGCGATGAGGCCGCGACACCGAGGCGCGCGCATGTCGCGTGCAGCTCGGCGGCGAACGAATGGTCTGCAAGCTCGGACGGCGGCAGGTTGATCGCGATCCGGATCTGCGGCTTGCCGGCGGCAGCCAGGCGTTGCAGCGCGCGGCAGGCGTCAGTCAGCACATAGCGGGTCAGCCGCGCGTTATTGCCGCTGCGCTCGATCAGCGGCAGGAACTCCCCCGGACTGATCACGCCATGTTCGGGATGGCGCCAGCGAATGAGCGCTTCCAGGCCGACGACGCGATGGCTCTCGAGGTCGACCTGGCTCTGATACCAGACCTCGAACTGCCCTTCGGCGAAGCCGGCGGAAATGGCGAGCTCGAGATCCCGGCGGCGGCGATAGTCGCGCTGGAGCGCTTCGTCCAGCACGGCAACGGTACCGGGCGCCTTGCTCTTGGCATGGTAGAGCGCGATGTCCGCGAGCGCCGGCAGATGCGACAGCTCGGGATCTCCGGCGCGGCGCACGGCAAGGCCAATGCTGGCGCGCGGCACGACCTGCTTGTCGTGCAGCCGGATCGGCTCTGAAATCGCATCCAGCAGCTGGCGCGCGAATGCCTGCGCGGTCGCAGCGTTGCTGACCTCGGGGCGGATGACGACGAATTCATCGCCGCCGAGCCGCGCGACCCAATCTTCCGGCTCAACCGCTTCACGCAGACGTTCGGAAATGTGAACCAGGAACTTGTCGCCGGCGTCATGCCCAAAGGTGTCGTTGATGCCCTTGAAGTCGTCGAGATCGATGAAACAGAAGGCGATCAGGGAGTCCGGCGAGCCGGCATCGCGGCTCAAGGTCACCAGGCGCTCGGACAGCGAGCGGCGATTGGGCAGCCCCGTGAGCGGATCGTGCGAGGCCATGTGCCCGAGCCGGTCCAGCGCGCCCGACGTCGTGTGCTGCATGGCATTGAAGGCATGTGCGAGCTGGCCGAATTCGTTCGACGACCTGACCTCCGCCGGATAGGCGCGGCCATCCTGCTTGCTGCGCTGGATCGCAGACATGATTGCCGCGAGCGGCTTGCCGATGAAGATGTTCGCCGAGATCCGCATCGCGACCACTGTCGCGAGCGTTGCGAGCAGGCCGACAACGAGAAGCAGCAACAGCCGGCTGCCGGTGTGGGCGTAGATCGTCGCGTAGGAATAGGCGATCACGATGCGGCCGGCCTCAACGGCGATGTTGCCGTTGCGGTACTCGATCGGACGAGAAACCTCCGAGACCGCCTGATCCGAGGGACGTGCCACCACTCGGGCGATGGCAACGCCCGTATCGTCATAGACCGCCACCGCAGCGATTGTCTCGTCGTGCAGGATCTCGTTGAGCACGCTCGTGACCTGGTCGTAACGCATCTTCCAGAGCGGCTCGGCGATCAGCTCGGCGCGGCTCTCGGCCGTACGGGCGGTGCGCTCATCGAGTTGCCGGATCTGCGACCAGAAGCTCGAGACCTCGACGCCGGCGGAGGCGAGCAGCTGCACTACCAGCAACACCGGCACCGTGGCCCAGATCATCGCGCGGACCACCGAGCGCGAGCGTGGGGGCGCCGCCTGCGCGTTGCAGACCGGGTCGGTCATGTCGTTATCGCTTCGCATCAGTCAGCAGCACCTTCCAGAGGCGCCAGTGACGAGATGAGCGCATCGATGGAGAAGTCGTAATGGCCGCAGCGTCCTGCTTTGGCCCTGAACCCCGCGAAATCGATCCGGTCGAAGGCACGGGTCCTGATGAGGTCGCCGACCGAGGCAAGGTTTGTGCGAGTGATCTCAGACGTCTTGACCTCGACGTGGGGCGAAGCGGCTGCGAAATCGCAACCATCGGCATAGTCGCGGAGCAGCACGATCGACCAGCCGCCGAGCAGGAAATGCCCGCCGTCAGTCAAAAGCAGACGATTCGCCCCGATCGCGCGCAGTGCGTCCTCCGACCAGTTGAGGCCGACCACCTGGATGTCCTGGCCTGGCGCGAGGCCTGCCGTCGCGGCGGCGTTGATAGCGCCCAGCGCCATCGGATCGTTTCCAGCCCAGATGCCGGCGGGCCGAATCCCCTTGCGCGAGGCCCAGCTCAGATAATTCGCCGTGAGCTGCTCCGCCTCCGACTGCGTCCAATTGGCGAACAGCATCCGGTCTACCACGACATCGGGCGCGGCCTGCACCGCAAGCTTGAGACCCGCGTTGCGGGCGATCGAGGCCGGCGTGATCTCGTCGCCGCCGATGCCGAGAATGTGGATCTTGCCGTCCGGGCTCTGCCACTTCCCGGCACGCGCGGCGTCGATCAGGGCATTGGCCATCCGCGCGCCCGCCGTCTGAAGATCAGTCGTGATATCGCCGAGCCATGTCTTGAGCGTCCGACGCGGCGGTCCGAGACGCGCAGCATCGTCGCCGATCAGCGTGTTCGACAACAGCAGCGTCTTGACCCCGGCCGCCTCGGCCGCTTCCAGCACCGTCACGGCCGCGGATTCCTCGTTCGAGAGAATGAGGAAGTCGGGCTTGTCGACACGGGCCAGCACGCCGAGCCCGAGCTCCTGCATGGTGCGGTAATTGCGTTCGCTGGTCAGCACCTCGACATGTGCGTCGAGCTTGCGGCCGGCTGCCTGCATGGCCTGCGCGACCATGTCCCAATAAACCTCGCCGCTCTTGCCGGGGCTGACGAAAACGATGTTGAGACGCTTCGCGTCGGCCGCAACAGCGCCGCCACACGGCAAGAGAACACCGCAGGCCATGCCCACAACGAGCAATACGCGCAAAAGTCCCGTCATTTGTTTCGCCACCCCGTATTGGCTCCGAAATTGGACCTGCGTCCGCTAACATTTGGCAAAGTCTGGCGCGACGCTGCGGCTTAGCGCTAACAAAGGGTGTATCGGCTACGGTGAATTGCGCTAATTGAGGCGCTGGCGGTCGCCCTCGCAGCCCGCCATTCCGTGCTATCAGCAAACCTGAGAACTCCGACTCGCGATCCTCATGGCCAAGAACACGCTTTCCTTTGTCTGCCAGAACTGCGGCGCGGCCTATAACCGCTGGCAGGGCAAGTGCGAGTCCTGCGGCGAGTGGAATACGCTCGCGGAGGAGGACACGGCCGGTAGCGTGCCGGTGTCGATCCGCTCCAAGCGTAAGGGCCGGACGTTCGCGCTGGAGAGCCTTGCTGGAAAGAGCCCCGATGCGCCGCGCCTGTCGTCAGGCATGACCGAGCTCGACCGTGTCACCGGCGGCGGCTTCGTTCGCGGTTCGGTGCTGCTGGTCGGCGGCGATCCCGGCATCGGCAAGTCGACGCTGCTGACGCAGGCAACCAGCATGATGGCACGCGCCGGGCACCGCATCGTCTACATCTCCGGCGAAGAGGCGGTCGCGCAGGTGCGGCTGCGCGCCGAGCGGCTCGGGCTATCGGATGCGCCGGTACAGCTTGCCGCCGAGACCTCGGTTGAGGACATCGTCTCGACGCTGTCGGAGGGCGCGGTCCCGCGGCTGATCGTGATCGACTCGATCCAGACCATGTGGACCGACACGGTGGAATCCGCGCCCGGCACGGTGACCCAGGTACGCGCCTCGGCACAGGCCCTGATCCGCTTCGCCAAGAAGACCGGCGCGGCCATCATCCTGGTCGGCCACGTCACCAAAGACGGCCAGATCGCCGGCCCCCGCGTGGTCGAGCACATGGTCGATGCCGTGCTGTCCTTCGAGGGCGAAGGCTCGCAGCAATTCCGTATCCTGCGCGCCGTGAAGAACCGCTTCGGCCCGACCGACGAGATCGGCGTGTTCGAGATGACGGGCCTTGGCCTGCGCGAGGTCACCAACCCCTCGGAGCTGTTCCTGTCGGAGCGCGATCTCGGTACGCCCGGAACTGCGGTGTTTGCTGGTATCGAAGGCACCCGGCCGGTCCTGGTCGAATTGCAGGCGCTGGTCGCGCCGACCTCGCTCGGCACCCCGCGCAGGGCCGTGGTCGGCTGGGATCAGAGCAGGCTCTCAATGGTGCTGGCGGTGCTGGAGGCCCATTGTGGGGTCAAGTTGTCGGGCCACGACGTCTATCTGAACGTCGCGGGCGGCCTGCGTATCAACGAGCCTGCGGCCGACATGGCCGCAGCGGCCGCGCTGGTGTCGTCCCTGGTTAACGCGCAGTTACCCACCGATGCGGTGTATTTCGGCGAGATTTCGCTCTCTGGCGTCATCCGGCCGGTGGCGCAGACGCCGGCCCGGCTCAAGGAAGCCGTGAAACTGGGCTTCAAACGGGCCGTGCTGCCCGAATCGGCGCGCGGCGAAGCCAGCGGCGACGCCGGGCTCACGCTCAACGCGGTCGGCAGCCTGACGACGCTGGTCGCCGAGATCGCCGCCCGAGGCTCCCGCCGCGGCGAGCAGAACGCACCCGCGGAGAAAAATGCCACACCGGCAAGATTCCGCCGCGGAGAGGGTTAGCTGGAGGTGACGTCCCCGGGCCCTACCGCTATACAGCCGTCACAAAAGCAGCATGGGATTGCGTGGTTGCGGCCTTGCCGGGAACGCTGTCTGCCCCTCAGTTAGGGCGGCGGCCAAACACCGATTCGCTGAACCTCTGAGAGTACGAGCGGACCAGACCAGCCGATGCCAGTAACACTCCTCGACCTGATCCTGCTCGGTGTGATGCTGATCTCCGGCCTGCTCGCCATGGTCCGCGGTTTCATGCGCGAAATCCTGTCGATCGCGGCCTGGGGCGCTGCGGCGATCGTGACGCTGTACTCGTTCTCGAAGCTGCTGCCGACCGCAAAGACCTATTTCAACAACGACACCGTCGCGAGCGTGGTTGTGGTCGCCGGCGTATTCGTCGGTACCCTGGTCGTGGTTTCCGTGATCACGGTCCGGATCTCCGACATGATCCTCGACTCGCGGATCGGCGCGCTGGATCGCACCCTCGGCTTCCTGTTCGGCCTTGCTCGCGGGCTTTTGATCGTCGTGGTCGCCTTCCTGTTCTTCACCTGGCTGGTTCCGGACAAGCAGCGCCCGGACTGGGTCACTGGGGCCAAATCCCGCGTCGTTCTCCAGGGAACCGGGGATTGGCTGATGTCCCTCTTGCCGGATGACCCCGAGAACACCATCTTGAAGAGATTCAAGAAAAACAAACCAGATGATGATCAAGCTGATTCCGAGCAGCAGCCTTCGGGCAATGGCGACGGATACAGTAAACCTGCTCGTGACAGCTTGAAAAAGCTGATCGAGAAACCTGCGGCGCGTTGATTGGCCCTAAAGAGAGGCGCGGACGAGATGCGAAACCCTGACCAGGACGCCCAACTTGATCTCGACGCAAAGGCTGGATTGGGCCCAGCCGCGCTAGAGCTTCAGGACGACCTGGAGGGAGATACGCTGCGAGAGGAATGCGGCGTATTCGGCATCTACGGACACCCAGACGCCGCAGCGATCACCGCCCTCGGGCTCCACGCCCTCCAGCACCGCGGCCAGGAGGCCGCCGGCATCGTCTCCTACGACGGCAGCCGATTTCATTCCGAACGCCGCCTTGGCCTTGTCGGTGACACCTTCTCCCGCCGCGAGGTGATCGACCGCCTGCCCGGCAATATGGCCGTCGGCCATGTCCGCTATTCCACGACCGGCGCCACCATCCTGCGCAACGTGCAGCCGCTGTTCGCCGAGCTCAATGCCGGCGGCCTTGCGGTCGCCCACAACGGCAACCTCACCAATGGCCTGACGCTGCGCCGCGAGCTCGTGAAGTACGGCGCGATGATGCAGTCGACCACCGACACCGAGGTGATCCTGCACCTGGTCGCGCGCTCCAGGCGCAGCCGCTTCATCGAGCGCTATATCGACGCGCTGCGCGAGATCGAAGGCGCCTATGCGCTGGTCTCGCTGACCAACAAGAAGCTGGTCGGCGCGCGCGATCCGCGCGGCATCCGCCCGCTGGTGCTCGGCGAGCTCGATGGCTGCCCGATCCTGACGTCCGAGACCTGCGCGCTCGACATCATCGGCGCACGCTTCATCCGCGATATCGAACCGGGTGAAGTCATCGTGTTCGACGAGAACGGCCAGGACATCCACAAGCCGTTCCCGCCGATGGCGCCCCGCCCCTGCATCTTCGAATACATCTACTTCGCCCGTCCGGACTCCATCGTCCACGGCCGCTCGGTCTACGAGGTGCGCAAGGCGTTTGGTGCGCAGCTCGCGCGCGAAAGCCATGTGCCGATCGACGTCGTCGTGCCGGTGCCGGATTCCGGCGTGCCCGCCGCGGTCGGCTACAGCCAGCACTCTGGCGTTCCGTTCGAGCTCGGCATCATCCGTAACCATTATGTTGGCCGCACCTTCATCCAGCCCACGCAGGCGATCCGCGAATCCGGCGTGCGCATGAAGCATTCGGCGAACCGCGCCGCGATCGAAGGCAAGCGCATCATTCTGATCGACGACTCACTGGTGCGCGGCACCACTTCGAGGAAGATCGTGCGCATGATGCGCGATGCCGGCGCGAAGGAAGTGCACTTCCGGCTCGCCTCGCCTCCGATCCTCTACCCCGACTATTACGGCATCGACCTGCCCGACCGCGGTGGCCTCCTGGCCGCGACGCATTCGCTGGAGGAGATGCGCGAGATCATCGGCGCTGACTCGCTCGCCTTTCTGTCGATCGACGGCATGTACCGCGCCATGGGCGAGCCCGGCCGCGACCCCGCCAATCCGAAATTCTCGGATCACTGCTTTACCGGCGCCTATCCGACCCACCTCACCGACCAGACCCAGACCGAGCAGCAGCCGAGGCAATTGTCGCTGCTGGCGGAAGCGAGCTGACGCGAGGCTGCGACGGTGCAGCTGGCCATCGCCGTTCTCTGTGGAACGTGTTTGGTCGGCTTCATCATCTTCGCCTTCAGGCAGGGTATGAAGGTAACACCCGATAGCTCGGGAAACGGAACCAACAGCGACAACATGCAGTCAGGCGGCAACTAGGCTGAAGGGCCCAAATTCCGTCATGGCCGGGCTTGTCCCGGCCATCCACGCCTGTAAAACCCCCGCCATGGCAAAGCTCCTCGCTAACCGCATTGCTCTCGTCACCGGCGCCTCGCGCGGCATCGGCTTCGCCACGGCACTCGCGCTGGCGAAGGCCGGCGCGCATATCGTTGCGACCGCACGCACGCAGGGCGGGCTTGAGGAACTCGACGACGAGATCCGGAAAGAGGGCGGCAGCGCCACGCTGGTGCCGCTCAATCTCACCGATTCCGACGGCATAGCGCGGCTTGGCGCGGGCCTGCACGAGCGCTACGGCAAGCTCGACATCCTCGTCGGCAATGCCGGCGTGCTCGGCCCCTCTTCGCCGGTCGGCCATATCGAGCTGAAGACCTTCAACGACGTCATGGCGGTCAACGTCTCCGCGAACTTCCAGCTGATCCGTTGCATGGAGCCGCTGCTCAAGCAGTCCGATGCGGGCCGCGCCGTGTTCATCACCTCGGGCGCTGCCAACAAGGCCACCGCCTATGTCAGCCCCTACGCCGCCTCCAAGGCCGCACTGGAAACGCTGGCCCGCGCCTGGGCGCAGGAAACGGCGAATACGAAGCTCCGCGTGAACCTGTTCAACCCGGGTCCGGTCCGCACCCGCATGCGCGCCACGCTGATGCCGGGCGAAGACCCGGCGACACTCGATGTACCCGAGCAGGTCGCCGAATTCATCGTGCCGATGTGCGCGCCCGACTGGACCGAGACCGGCAAGTTCTACGACTACAAGACCCGCAGCCTGATGAGCTTCCGCTCGCCAGCCTGATTGACTCGAGTGCCTCCCCGCGATTGACTGCCGCCGCTCAAGCGGCAGCAAGCCGCAAGCCAAAAAAAGGGAGGTTGCCATGGCGCCATGGCATGATCGCGCAGGCCTTGATCGTGCACGCCTCGGCCGTGCGCTTGCACGTGTCTTTCACGCCCTCTCTATCCTGATCGCAGCCATCGCGCTCACGCTTCCGCATGCAGCGACCGCCGGCGACGTTCCGACTTTCGCGGTCGATCCCTCCTGGCCCAAACAGCTGCCGAACAACTGGATCCTCGGCCAGGTCGGCGGCATCACCGTCGACTGGCAGGGCCACATCTGGGTGATCCATCGCCCGCGCTCCCTGACCGATGACGAGAAAGGCGCAAGCCTCAACCCGCCGCGCTCGAAATGCTGCGCGTCGGCGCCGCCTGTCCTCGAATTCGACGCTGAGGGCAATTTGCTGCGGTCCTGGGGCGGCCCGGGCCAGGGATATGAATGGGTCGGCCGCGAGCATGGCATCGAGGTCGACGAGCGCGGCTTTGTCTGGGTCGGTGGCAATGCCGATAATGACAACGCGATCCTGAAGTTCACGCTCGACGGCAAGTTCGTCGCCCCAGATCGGAAAAATAGCGCCGAGCCTCGGCAGTAACGACACAACGCAGCTGGGCAAGCCGGCCGAGACTGCGATCGACAAGGAAGCGAACGAAATCTACGTCGCCGACGGCTATGGCAATCGCCGCGTCATCGTTTTCGATGCAAGCACGCTCGCCTACAAGCGGCACTGGGGTGCCTACGGCAACAAGCCGAACGATGACAAGCAGGCGGCCTATGATCCCAAGGCTCCGGTCTCCCAGCAATTCGGCAATCCCGTCCACTGCGTGAAGCTCGCAAACGACGGACTGGTCTACGTCTGCGACCGCATCAACAACCGTATCCAGGTGTTTCGGAAGGACGGCACCTTCGTGAAGGAGTTCTTCTTCGAGAAGAACACGCTCGGCAACGGCGCGGTGTGGGACATCGCGATCTGGCCCGATCCGAAGCAGACCTGGCTGCTCAGCGCCGACGGCGAGAACAACGAGATCAGGGTCGTCAAGCGCGACGATGGTAGCGTGGTCGGCAGCTTCGGGCACAACGGCCGCAATGCCGGGCAATTCCACTGGGTCCATGCCATGGCGATCGACGCCAATGGTAACGTCTATACCGCCGAGGTCGATACCGGAAAGCGCATCCAGAAATTCAAGCTGACGTCGGACGCACTGAAATAGGGCCGCAGCGCCTCTGCGCAAAAGTTAACCGACGTATGACGCTACGACGCAGCGTCATCCGGCTTTAGACGCATTGCCGCAAACCGCGGGACACGGTAGAGCCATCAGCCGGAACAAGGCTCCGCAAGAGAGCCGGCCGCATATTTGACAATGGAGGAGACCTATTATGACGACGACGTTCGCGCGCCGCTCGGCGGCCCTTCTGGCCTGCGCCGCTTTCGGTTTTGCCACATCTGCCTACGCCCAAGACAAAACTGTAAGGATCGGCGTCCTGAACGACATGTCGAGCCTCTATGCCGACATCGGCGGCCCGAACTCTGTGGTCGCGATCAAGATGGCGGTCGAGGATTCCGGCCTGCTGAAGAAGGGCTGGAAGATCGACGTGCTGAGCGGCGATCACCAGAACAAGCCCGACGTCGGCGTCAATATCGCCCGGCAGTGGATCGACACCGAGAAGGTCGATGCGATCGCCGATACGCCGAACTCCGGTGTGGCGCTCGCGGTCAACAACCTCGTCAAGGAGAAGAACATCGCTCTGCTGAACTCGGGCGCCGCGACCGCCGACCTGACCGGCAAGGCCTGCACGCCGAACACGATCTCCTTCACCTACGACACCTATATGCTTGCGAACGGCACCGGCAAGGCGCTGACCAAGGCCGGCGGCGACACCTGGTTCTTCCTCACCGCCGACTATGCGTTCGGTCACGCGCTGGAGCGCGACACCACCGCGGTCGTGACCGCGAATGGCGGCAAGGTGCTCGGCAGCGTGAAGCATCCGATCAACACCGCGGACTTCTCGTCGTTCCTGCTGCAGGCGCAATCGTCCAAAGCCAAGGTGGTTGGCCTCGCCAATGCCGGCGGCGACACCACGAACTCGATCAAGCAGGCGGCCGAATTTGGCATTGTTTCGGGCGGCCAGAAGCTGGCGGCGCTGCTGCTGTTCATCAACGACGTACATTCGCTGGGGCTCAAGACGGCCCAGGGCCTGACTTTCACCGAGTCCTTCTACTGGGACATGAACGACCAGACCCGCGCCTGGTCGAAGCGCTTCGCCGCGCTCGCCAGCAAGAACGCGATGCCGTCGATGACTCAGGCCGGCAACTACGCGATGGTCCTGCACTATCTCAAGGCGATGGAAGCGCTCGGCGGCAATCCGCATGACGGCGCCAAGGTCGTCGCCAAGATGAAGGAGCTACCGACCGACGATCCGCTGTTCGGCAAGGGCCCCCTCCGCGCCGATGGCCGCCGCCTCATCCCCGCCTATCTGTTCGAGGTGAAGAAGCCGGAAGAGTCGAAGGGACCGTGGGACTATTACAAGCTGGTCGCAACCATCTCTGCGGAAGATGCGGCCAAACCGCTCAAGGATAGCGATTGCCCACTGGTGAAGAAGTAAGTTGACGCTGCTGTAGGGTGGGCAAAGGCGCTAAGCGCCGTGCCCACCTTCTCTTCTTCGCTTAAGGAAGCGGTGGGCACGCTTCGCTTGCCCACCCTTGTATTAGCCCGACCGCTTATATTGAGCCGTTCCGTGAGGAATGGCCCAGCCCGGGTGGCCGCCCGAGCTGGG
>NZ_LGHL01000139.1 GCF_001908205.1 Bradyrhizobium sp. NAS80.1 | reverse complement strand
CGGGCCGCGGCGCAGGAGCGGCCGGGGCAGCGGTAGCAGGGCGCGGGGCGGATGCCGGCTGCTCGCCTTCGCCAAAACGCTTCTTGGCTTCGGTCTCGGCCTTCCGCTTGGCTTCTTCCTCGTGGCGATGGCGCTCTTCCTCGGCCTTGCGGCGGGCTTCGGCGGCTTCGCGCTCGGCGCGTTCCGCGGCCTCGCGGACGGCGCGGCGCTGGGCCTCTTCCTCGGCCTGGCGGCGCTCTTCGATCTCGCGCACTTTGGCATCGGCCAGCGCGCTGGCGCGGGCGGAACGTTCGTCCTCGGTCAGCGTGCGGAGTACAACGCCGGATCCAGAGTTGCGCGGCTGGGCCGGCGGCGGAGCCGGGCGCGACGGAGCGGGCGCAGCCGGTGCCGGCTTCGCAATCTCGGCCTGCGGCTCGGGGCTGCCGTCGATGCGGCGCTTGCCGCGCTTCTCGACCACGACCTGCTTGCTCCGGCCATGGCTGAAGCTCTGGCGCACAGTGCCCGTTTCGACGCGCGGCTTGAGCGATAGCGTCTTGCTCGGAACGCTCAGCTTCTTGTCGCCAGGGGTCTTGGTATCAACCATTCAGCAGTCCTAATCCTGATCTTGTTGTCGTTGGGCGTTGCCGCACCGTCACATCGGTTCGTCGTTGTCTTCAGAAATCCTGGCCGTGCTTTTCGGCAGTCTTGTCATCGTCCGCCATCCGGTATCGGACCAGCATCTGGCTACGTGACAGGAATGACTTGCTCGCCGGGCCGGCGAGCAGGGCAGCATGTATCACATTTGACCGGGTCAGTGCCAAATCCAATTCTATCGATTTCAGTGCGGTAACGACGGGAATCTGCGGCTTGGCGCCACGATTTCCGTCATTTTGATGCGCCAACACGTCCAATTTGCGGATTCCGTCCGGGGCCCCGTCGCTGGCATGGATCAGGACCTCGACCGTGCCTCCCCTCAGGGCGCTCTCGACCTTGCCGAAGCCGGCCACGACCTGGCCAGCTTTCGCGGCAATCCCAAGAGCTTCGGTCACGCTCCGGACCAGGAGCGCCTCGACGTCGGCGGGAAGCGTCTGGGGAATGCGCAGCTCGCGCTTGAAGGCTTTGTTAAATTGGTGACGCCGGACGGCTTCCGCAACCGCCTTTCGCGAGGCGGTGATCCACATGCCGCGTCCGGGCAGCTTGCGCTTGAGATCGGGAACTACGTCGTTCTGGGGCGAAATGACGAAGCGGATCAGCTCGTCGATCGGCCGGACCTCACGACTGACCGCGCACATCCGCATGGTCGCGGACCTTTCGGTCCGCGGCCCATGGTCGAGTTCGGGGTCAATGCTGGCGAGCATCCGGGCGACATCCTCCTTCGCCCTTAAACCGGCTGATCTTCGGTCGCCTCAGCCTCTTCAGCGGGCTTGGCGAGATCGGCCTCGGTGATCCAGCCGGCCTTGACGCGGGCCTGCATGATCATCGCTTCAGCATCGTCGCGGGAGATGTCGATCCCGTCGAGAGCACCCGGATATTTGGTCTGCTCGCCGCCTTCCTTGCGTTCGGTCCAGCCGACCAGGTCGTCGGTGGCGCAGCCGGCGAGATCATCGACCGTCTTGATGTCGTTCTCGCCGAACTTCACCAGCATCTTGGAGGTGACGCCGGGCACGTCCTTGAGCGCGTCCTCGACGCCGAGTTCCTTGCGCTTGGCCTCGAGCTCGGCTTCCTGCTGCTCGAGATATTCGCGGGCGCGGTTCTGGAGTTCCTGCGCGGTCTCCTCGTCGAAGCCTTCGATGCCGGCGAGTTCCTTGACCTCCACCATGGCGAGTTCCTCGACGGAGGTGAAACCTTCCGACGCCAGCAACTGGCCGACGACTTCGTCGACGTTGAGCGATTCCATGAAGACGCGGGTGGAGTTCTCGAAATCGGCCTGGCGGCGCTCCGATTCCTCCTGCTCGGTCAGGATGTCGATGTCCCAGCCGGTGAGCTGTGAGGCCAGACGCACGTTCTGGCCGCGGCGGCCGATCGCCAGCGAGAGCTGGTTGTTGGTGTCGGGCACGACGACCTCAATGCGCTCGCGGTCTTCGTCGATGACGACCTTGGAGACTTCGGCCGGCGCGAGCGCGTTGACCACGAAGGTCGCGATGTCGGGCGACCAGGGAATGATGTCGATCTTCTCGCCCTGCAATTCGTTCACCACCGCCTGCACGCGCGAGCCGCGCATACCGACGCAGGCGCCGACCGGATCGACCGAGGAATCGCGGGAAATCACGCCGATTTTCGCGCGCGAGCCGGGATCGCGGGCCACCGCCTTGATCTCGACGATGCCGTCATAGATTTCAGGCACTTCCTGCGCGAACAGCTTCGCCATGAACTGCGGATGGGTGCGGGAGAGGAAGATCTGCGGGCCGCGGGTCTCGCGGCGGACGTCGAAGATGTAGGCGCGGACGCGGTCACCGTTGCGGAACACCTCGCGCGGCAGCATCTCGTCACGGCGGATGATGGCCTCGCCGCGGCCGAGATCGACGATCACGCTGCCATATTCGACGCGCTTGACGACGCCGTTGACGATGTCGCCGATGCGGTCCTTGAATTCCTGGTATTGCCGGTCGCGCTCGGCCTCGCGCACCTTCTGCACGATCACCTGCTTGGCCGATTGCGCGGCGATGCGGCCATATTCCAGCGGCGGCAGCGTGTCGGCGATGGTGTCGCCGACCTGGGCGCCGGGATTGGCGCGCTGCGCATCCACCAGCGAGATCTGGTTGGAATGGTTCTCGACCTTGTCGACGACCAGCATGTGGCGCGACAGCCGCAGCTCGCCCTTCTTCGGGTCGATCTCGGCATGAACGTCAGTCTCGCTGCCGTAACGTGCCCGCGCCGCCTTGGCGATGGCGTCCTCCATCGCGGCAATGACGATGCCACGGTCGATCGATTTCTCGCGCGCAACGGCATCGGCGATCTGCAGCAATTCAAGTCGATTGGCGCTGACTGCCATGGCTAGTCTCCTTCGTCAGGCTCGATCTCGCCACGCCGCGCGCGTTCGGCGGCCAGGCGATGTTGCTTGGTGTTCTTCGGTGCAGGCTTCTTTTTCGGCTTGGTGTTCTTGGTCGTTTTTTTCGCTGATCTTCGCGTGCGGCGCCTGTGGCGGCTCCAGGCCGAGATTGCGGCGCATCTCGCGCGCCTCGGCCTTGCCGCGGCGCATCGACTCCGCGATCAGCTCGTCGGTCAGCACCAGCCGTGCCTCGCCGATATCCTCCATGGTCAGGAGAACGTCGGGATCGTCGCCGGCCTTGACGTCGTCGCGATGCAGATGCACGCGGTCACCTTCGACAGCACCGATGGTGCCGCGGAACCGCTTCCGGCCCTCATGGGCGACGGCCATCTCGACCTTCACCAGATGCCCGGAATAGCGCTCGAAATCGGAGCGCCGCACCAGGGGACGGTCGATCCCCGGCGAGGAGATTTCCAGCCGATAGGCGCGATCAATGGGGTCGGCGACATCGAGCACGGGCGACAGCGCCCGCGAAATCGCCTCGCAATCCTCGATCTGCATGGAGCCGTCCGGCCGCTCGGCCATGATCTGCACGGTGCAGCCGGCTTCCCCGGAAATGCGGATCCGCACCAGACGGTAGCCCATGCCCTGCAGCACAGGACCTGCAACCGCGGACACCCGTGCCGCGACGCCCGGCTCGACCACGAGCCTCGGCTCGGTCAGCAGTTCGGCATCCGTGGAACCAGTGTTCGGTTCGGTCATATCAGGGGTCAAGGCGCTCGATGGTTAAGGCTTGGTTACGACTTTAAAGCCCGCTTCGGAACTCTCCCGACAGATGGTCGGGCCGGCATCTTCCGCCAAGCCGCGTTCAGGTAATAAAAAAGAGCGGGTCCTTTCGGGCCCACTCTCACTACGCGGATCGTATGAGAAGATGAATTGGCGCTGATATAGCCCTTTCCACCATCCCGGACAAGACCCATCGCACGGGAGACGAGGCTTTTTTGCGCCCGGTCTGCTGCCTTCCGCGCAACGCTTCCTTCATCAACCAGGCCTAGATTGCGTGATTGTGGGGCGGCTTGGACCGAGGGCGTACCCGCGGCGTGCCCTGTTCGAGTTGCGTTTTCATGACCGTTGCCACGTCGCTCATTCCCGGACTGGACGATATCGTCAAACGCGGTGACGCCCGGCGTCGCGGCGAGATCGCGCGCGCCATCGCCGATTTGTTCTTCCAGGATTCCCCCAGGCTCCGTCCCGAGCTCATCGATCTCTTCGACGATCTCCTGATCGATCTCGTCCCGCATGCCGAGCTCGCCTCGCGTGTCGATCTCGCAGAGCGCTTCTCGGAGCTGAACAATGCGCCGCGGCATCTGATCAGTCAGCTCGCCCGCGAAAACGAGATCATGGTGGCGGGCCCCGTGCTGCGCCGCTCGCCCGTGCTCGACGAGGCTGCCCTGGTCGAGATCGCGCGGCTGAAGGGCCAGGGTCATCTGCTGGCGATGACGGAACGCCCCGCTTTATCGGCTGTCATCACTGACGTGCTCGTCGAGCGCGGCGATCGCGACGTGGTGCGTCGCGCCGCGGGCAATGCGGGTGCGGTGTTCTCGCCGGCCAGCTATTCCGAGCTGATCAAGCGCGCGGCACAGGACGGCGTGCTGACGCTCAAGATCGGCCAGCGTAACGATCTCTCCGGCGAGCACCTGAAACAGCTTCTCGACGGCACGCTCGACGTTATTCGGCGCCGTCTCTCCAGCGTGGTCAATCCCGTGCGCCAGGTCGAAATCAAGCGCGCCATGGCGTCGATCGAGGAGGCTACTCTGCCGCCGGGGCCGCGCCGCGATTTCTCGGCGGCACAGCGCACGGTGCTTTCCTTGCATCAGGGCGGGCACCTCGGCGAGAGTGCACTGCTCGGCTTCGCCAAGGCGCACAAATACGAGGAATCGATCGCTTCGCTTTCGACGATGACCGGCGTCCGCGTCTCGATCCTCGACCGACTGATCGCGGGCGACCGCTATGATCCGATACTGATCCTGGGGCGCGTGCTGAATCTCGGCTGGCCCACGGTGCGCGAACTCATCCTGCTGTGGTACGGCCCGCATCGCACGCCGGCCGATGCCGACATCGAGGCCGCGCGCATGAACTTCACGCGCCTCATGCCGACGACTGCCGAGCGCGTCGTGAATTTCTGGCGCAACCGGCAAACGATCTAGACTCGCCTGAACCGTAGATACGCCGCCTTTCGCCCCTCGCGCGCGGCCTTCCGGCCGTAGCGCGTCATGGTGTAGCCCGCCCACGGCTGTCGGAAATCGTCGGCGCGTTCCGCGAGCCAGACGAAATCCCGCGAGCGCGCAAGATGCGACAGCGTCCAGGCGCAGTAATCGTCGATGTCGCAGACGAAACGGAATTCACCGCCAGCCTTCAGCACGCGCGCCATCGCTGCGATCGTCCTGTCCTGGACGAAGCGCCGCTTCCAGTGCCGGCGTTTCGGCCAGGGATCGGGGTGGATCAGGTCGATCCTCGACAGCGAGGCCTTCGGCAGCCAGGCCAGCAGCTCGGCCGCATCGCCAGCAAACAGGCGGATGTTGCCGATGTTGGCGGTCTCGATCTGCGCGAGAATCTTCGCCATGCCGTTGACATAGGGCTCGCAGCCGATGAAGCCGGTCGTGGAGAAGGCTAGAGCCTCCGCCGCAAGATGCTCGCCGCCGCCGAAGCCGATCTCAAGCCGCAGGTCGCTCGCCGCGGGATCGAAGATCCCGCACGCCTTCGCGGGCGCTTCGCTCGCGATGTCGAGCGCAAGATGCGGCAGCAGATGATCGATCAGCTCGGCCTGGTGCTGCCTGAGCTTGTGGCCCTTGCGGCGCCCGAAGAAGGCGCGCTCGCTGTCATCGCGATCGGGGTCTGATTTGCGCTCGCTCATTGCAGTGTCTGATACAGGCGATAGAGCAGCCGCGCGCGCGGTTCGAGCGACGAGACATAGAGTTGCTCATAATGGGTGTGCGCGCCCTTGCCGTCGACGCCGAGCCCGTCGAGCGTGCCGGTATGGGCCGCCGTGAAATTGCCGTCCGAGCCGCCGCCGGTGTGAGTGTCGACCAGCTCGAAGCCGATCTCCGCGGCGAGCGTCCTGGCATGCTCGTACAGCGAAGCGCCGGAATTGTTCTTCTCGTAAGGCGGACGATTGAGCTCGCCGGTGACCTTGACGGTGACGCCGTCCGTCTTCGATTTCAGCCCGAGAATCTTGCCGACGAATTCGTCCGCGTCTTTGAGCCCCGGCACACGCAGATCGATCTCGGCATAGGCCTCTTCCGGCGTCACGTTGGGACGGGTGCCGCCGCGCACAACACCGACATTGACGGTGACGCCGCGCTTCAGGTCGTTCATCCCTTCCAGGGCCTGGATGACGTTGGCGAGCTCGCGGACTGCGCTACGGCCGTCTTCGGGCCTTGTGCCGGCATGCGCGGGCACACCCTTAATGAACACCTGGAAGCGTCCGACGCCCTTGCGTCCGGTGACGATCTTGCCGCCGTCGCGCGCCGGCTCCGTCACCAGCACGTACTTGGCCTTGCGCCCCTCGTTCTCAATCAACGTGCGCGAGGTGGGACTGCCGATCTCCTCGTCGGAGGTGAACATGTGGGTGATGCCGAGCGGCGAACGATCGGCCGTGGCGCAAAGCGCGCGAAAAGCGTGGTGGGCGATGTAGGCGCCGCCCTTCATGTCGTAGATGCCGGGGCCGAACGCGCTGTCGCCCTCGACCTTGAACGGCAGGCGCTCGATGAATCCCATGGGATGAACGGTATCGAGATGACTTAGCACCAGGATACCCGGCCGGTCCTGGCCCCAGTTGGAACGCGCGATGAGATGATCGCCGCAGCCGTCGACGCCGGCGACGCGTTCGAGCGTGACAGGCAGATCGCGATAGTGATCCGCAACCATCGAGACCAGCTTGTTGACCTGTTCTGGCGTGTCCGTCGGCGTCTCGATCTCCACCCAGCGGCGGATGCCATCGAGAATAGTTTGAGAGTCGAACCAATTGGATTTGGTCATGGAAGCATCTGTGCCTTTGAACCGCATCATCTCAGAGAACGCGCATCAAGGCGCGGCCATAAATGACGACATAGGCCAGATTTGACGCAGTCTCAAATCGGATTGAGAGGGTGCGTCACCGCTTGTCGGGGCCTTCGCGTGCCGCGATCTGCTCGACGAGATCGACGATCGAGCGGCGCATCTTTGAATCAGTGATTCGCGTGAACGCCTTGGTCAAGGCGAGACCTTCAGACGTGGCGAGGAAGTCCGAGACGTAGGACGGCGAGGCGCCTTCGCTGAAGCCGTCAGGACCAGGCGTGCCGCTTGGTCCGCCCTCGAACAGGAACGACACCGGCACCTGGAGAATCTCGGCAATCTGCTGGATGCGGCTCGCGCCGACCCGGTTTGTCCCCTTCTCGTACTTCTGAATCTGCTGGAACGTCAGGCCCAAGGCTTCACCGAGCTTTTCCTGACTCATGCCCAACATGATGCGGCGCATGCGCACGCGACTGCCGACATACTTGTCAACAGGGTTGGGCGCTTTCGACATTTCCTCAGCCCTCCAAACACCACCCTTCGGCGCAATCGAATCAACTGCCTCAGGTGTCAGCGACGTCAAACTTCACTCTGATTGGGGAAACATTGCGGAGAAATTCAGCAACGCCCACCGTCTTTTGCAGCGGCTGCAGAATGGGGAGGCCGCCCGCAATCTGTCAACCGGGGGGCTGCGATTGTCAAAGGTTTCCGGCCATTTCGGCAGGGACGGAGCGATCAGGGGTACCCTTTGGCAACACGCCGCCGTACCGCCAGAATAACAGCCAGTGCGACCAGCATGGCTGCGGGGATGTCTCCAACTCGCGCATAGATGGTGGGCGAGATTGCGGCGGGCAGGTTTGAATCCAGAATGCCTTCGATTCCGAGACCGAGGCTGGCAACGGTTCGCCCCACCGGATCGATCACCGCGGAGACGCCGGTATTGGCGGAGCGGACCAGCGGCAATCCGAGCTCGATCGCGCGCATCCGCGCCTGCTCCAGATGCTGATAAGGGCCGGTCGAGATGCCGAACCAGCCGTCATTGGTGAGATTCACGATCCAGCCCGGACGTTCGTTGCGTCCAGCCACCTCGCCGGGAAAGATTGCCTCGTAGCAGATCAGCGGCAGCGCGGGCGGCACCCCCGGCACCGGCAGCGCATGCCGCACGGTACCGGGAATAAAGCCGCCGCGCATGCGCGTCAGTTGCTCGAAACCGAGCTTCTCCATCAGGCCCTGGTAGGGCAGAAATTCGCCGAACGGTACGAGGTGCAGCTTGTCGTAGACCGCGAGCACGCTGCCGTCGTGATCGATCGCATAGATCGAATTATAGGCGCGCGTGATCGGCGTGCCGGGCGGCAGGTCGGGCGCGCGGACCGAACCCGTGATCAGCACCGTGCCCTTCGGGAGGAGTTCTGCGATCTGCGCCATCGCGTCGGCTTCGCGGGTCAGGAAAAACGGAAAGGCGGATTCCGGCCAGATCAGGATGGTGGCATCGCGCACGCCGGTCGATTGCGGTCCGGAGGAGCGGTCCGACAAGGCCAGGTATTTCTTCATCACCTGCGCCTTGGCGGCGTAGTTGAATTTCGCGTCCTGCTCGAGGTTCGGCTGCATCAGGCGCAGCTTGGCGCCTGCGACCATCGTGGTCGGATGCAGCGACAGGCGGATCGCGCCGAAGATGCTCATGACAATCAGGAGCGCGACTGCTGCGGCTGGCACGCGCCACGCCGGGCGGCGATCGGGCGTGCGGTCGATCAGCGTCGCAGGGCTCGCGAAGATCGCAACCGTCAGGAACGTCATGCCCCACAGGCCGACCAGCGACGCCGTCTGCGCCAGCGCCAGCGGTTCGGACAACGCATAGCCGAACGCGTTCCAGGGAAAGCCGGTCAGCGCGTGACCGCGCAGCCATTCGCTGATGGTGAGGCTTGCTGCGAGCGCGAGCACGCGCGTGGCGTTCTTGGTCCAGAGCAGGCGGGCGAGCGCAAAGCCGATCGCCGTGAAGATGGCAAGATAGGCCGGCAGGCCCAGCACGGCGAACGGTGTCAGCCAGGCGAACACATCGGCGTCGACGAAAAAGGCATAGCCGATCCAGTAGAGGCCGGGGACGAAATAGCCGAGCCCGAACCAGTAGCCGGTCAGCGCTGCGGCGGGGATGCCGCCAAAACGTCCCCCGCCGGCGCCGTCGATCAGCCAGACCAGCACCGGGAACGTGACGAAGAGCACCGGGAAGGCGTTGAACGGAGCCAGCGCCAGCACCGAGAGCGCCCCGGCCGCCATGGCGATCAGCGCGCGCTTCCATCCCCAGGCGAGGATGATGGCGAGGGCGATCTGCCGAAATCGCTGGAACGGGCTCACTGCGGGCCGGCCCCGTCGCTTGGGGGCGGACTGGGCGTGTCACTGGAAGGCGGTTGGCCGCTCTCCGGCGTAACATCGCGGCGGCGGCTCTCGCGCAGGGTGCGTGGCGCCGGACGTTCCTTCCGCGTCGAGATGCGCAGCCGCTTGACGCGGCGCGGATCGGCGTCGAGCACCTCGACCTCGTAATTGCCGGGGCCCGAGATCACCTCGCCGCGCACCGGCAGGCGGCCGACGAAGCTGACGAGATAGCCGCCCAGCGTCTCCACATCCTCACCGGCCTCGCCGGTGACGAAGTCCTCGCCGATCACGGTGCGGACGTCGTCGAGGCTGGCGCGGGCATCGGCAATGAAGGCGTTGTCGGGCAGGCGCACGATCGAGGGCGGCTCGTCGCTGTCATGCTCGTCGTCGATCTCGCCGACGATCTGCTCGACGATGTCCTCGAGCGAGACCAATCCGTCGCTGCCGCCATATTCGTCGACCACCAGCGCCAGGTGAATGCGCGTGGCCTGCATCTGCGCGAGCAGGTCGATCGCCCGCATCGATGGCGGCACGTAAAGCAGCTTGCGGATGATGTGTGCATCCTCCAGCGGCAGCGCGAGGTCGACTGCCCGCAGGTCGAGCCCCGCCGGCAGCGGCTTCTTGCGCTTGGTCTTGGCGGCTTCCGACACGCGCGCCCGCGCGGTCATGAAGGCGAGCAGGTCGCGGATGTGGACGATGCCGACGGGATCGTCGAGCGTCTCGTTGTAGACTACGAGCCGCGAATGGCCCGCGCTCTCGAACCGGTCCATCAATTCCCCGAGCGGGATGTCGCGTTTGACCGCGACGATGTCGGCGCGATGCACCATGACGTCGGCGATGCGGCGCTCGTGCAGGCCGAGGATGTTGCGCAGCATGGTGCGCTCGACGGCGGAGAAGCCGGTGTCATCCGGCGTCGTGGCGTCGAGCACGACCTGGAGGTCGTCTCGTACCGAGCCTGCCTTCCAGCCGAACAGCGTGCGGATGGCGCGCAGCAGCCAGCTTTCCGCGGTCGGGCGCATGACCTCGCCGGGCGTCACCACGGCCGGCAAATTCGCCGTGTTGCGCGGATTGTCGTGGGTAGGTTCGGAATCCGGCATCTCAGTGCGTCCCCGGGCGGTCTGCATAGGGATCGGGAATGCCGAGATCGGCCAGGATCTGCGTCTCCAGCGCTTCCATTTCCTCCGCGTCGTCGTCGTTCTCGTGGTCGTAGCCGATCAGGTGCAGGAACCCATGCACGGCGAGATGACTCAGATGATGATCGAACGGCTTCTGTTCCTCGTTCGCCTCGCGCCGCATGGTCTCGTAGGCGATCGCGATATCGCCGAGCATGCGCGGCGCATCGCCCGGCTTCCATTCACCCTCCGGCTGGAGCGCGGGAAACGACAACACGTTGGTCGGCTTGTCGATGCCGCGCCAGTTGCTGTTGAGCGTGCGGATGCCGGCATCGTCGGTCAGCATGACGGCGACTTCCGCCTCTGCGAAGTCTTCGTCGACAGTCTCGGCAGCGGCCGCAACGGCGCGCTGGATCACGGCTTCGGCGTCAGGCTCGCGCTGCCAGCAGTCGGCGACGACGAGGACCTCGGTCATGGGAGGATTGGGGTGTGACATTGTGTTGTCTGGGACGGAAGGGCGCCGTGTCCGCGCCTGTAGGTCCGGCTGTTGTCTCGTCAGGATTTACCGGTGGCGGGCCGCTGCGGCGAACCTTCGTAGGCGGCGACGATCCGCGCCACGAGTTCGTGGCGGATCACGTCCTCGGCTTTGAATTGAACTTGCGCAATGCCTTCGACGCCCTCCAGGAGGCGCGTTGCCTCTGCCAGTCCCGAGGTCTGGCCGTTCGGCAGGTCGATCTGCGAGGGGTCGCCGGTCACGATCATGCGGCTGTTCTCGCCGAGACGGGTCAGGAACATCTTCATCTGCATCGATGTCGTGTTCTGCGCCTCGTCCAGGATGATGGCGGCATTGGTGAGTGTGCGACCGCGCATGAAGGCGAGCGGCGCGATCTCGATCTCGCCGGTCTGCAGCGCGCGTTCGACAATGCGCGCGTCCATGAGATCGTAGAGCGCGTCGTAGATCGGGCGGAGATAAGGATCGACCTTCTCGCGGAGATCGCCGGGCAAAAAGCCGAGCCGCTCGCCGGCTTCGACCGCCGGGCGCGACAGGATGATCTTGTCGACTTCCTTGCGTTCGAACAGTTGTGCGGCATGCGCGACCGCGAGCCAGGTCTTGCCGGTGCCGGCCGGGCCGATGCCGAACACCAGCTCGTGGCGCTTCAGTGCGCGGATGTAGGAGTCCTGCGCGGCCGTGCGTGCGCGCACCGGACGCTTGCGCAAGTTGATGCTGTCGAAGGTGGATTTCGCCGACTTGGCGTCGAACTCGAACAGCGAGCCCTGCGCGATCACGGCGCGGATCGCGCCTTCGACCTCGCCCTGGTCGAGGTCCTGGCCCTTCACCGCCTGGGCGTAGAGCGCCTCCAGCACGCGGCGCGCGGCATCGCAGCCGTCGCGCGTGCCGCCGATCGTGATGTGGTTGCCCTTGGAGTCGACGATGACCCCAAGCCGCCGCTCGATCTGCGCGAGATTCTGGCCGTAAGGGCCGACCAGCGCGGAAACGGCGCGGTTGTCGTCGAAGTCGATGACGACCTGGGTCTCGGGCGGAACTTGCATGTCGCGGTCAAATTTGCGGCTGGGAGCGAAAGAAGACGAATCCGATGCGCTTTTTGGCAAGGGTTCAGGCTCCAGTGGCGATTGACGATAAAGCGGGCTCGCGCACGGTGCGCGGTGTCACGAGCTCACCGAGAAAGCTGTAGCGCTCGAGGCTGTCGATCCGCACCGGCAGGATCTGTCCGATGATGTCGGGCGAGGCCATCACATGCGCGGGCTGGAGGAATGCGGTGCGGCCGACGATCTGGCCCTCCTTGCGGGCCGGACGCTCGAACAGTACGTCGACCGTTGAGCCAATCGCGGCCTTGTTGAAGGCCGATTGCTGGCTGTCGATCAGTTCCTGGAGCCGCTCCAATCGCTGGTCCATCTCGGCGGGGGACACCGTCTCCTGCATGTCCGCGGCCGGCGTTCCCGGCCGGGCGGAGTATTTGAACGAATAGGCCGCAGCGTAGCCGATTTGCGTGACAAGCGCGAGGGTGGCGAGAAAATCTTGCTCGCTCTCGCCGGGGAAGCCGACGATAAAATCCGATGAAAAAGCAATGTCTTGGCGCGCGGACCGAAAACGGTCGATGACACGCCGATAATCATCGGCAGTATGTTTCCGGTTCATGGCGGCGAGAATCCGGTCCGAGCCCGACTGCACCGGCAGGTGCACGAACGGCATCAAGGCATCGAGATCGCGATGGGCTGCAATCAAACTGTCATCGACGTCGCGGGGATGGCTGGTCGAATAGCGCAGCCGCGCGACACCGGGAATCTTCGCCAGATGTTCGAGCAGCTTGCCGAGCGGCCAGCTGGTCCCGTCCGGTCCGTCGCCGTGATAGGCGTTGACGTTCTGTCCGATCAGCGTGAGCTCGCGCACGCCGTTGTCGGCAAGCCGTTTCACGTCGTCCACGATCTTCGCCACCGGGCGCGAGACTTCGGCGCCGCGCGTGTAGGGCACGACGCAGAACGTGCAGAACTTGTCGCAACCTTCCTGCACCGTGACGAAAGCGGAAATGCCGCGCGCGCGGATCGCGTCGGGCCTGGGCTGGGCGAGGAAGCTGAACTTGTCTGCCGCGGGAAATTCGGTCTCGATCGCGCGGCCTTCGTCGCCGGCGCGCTTCAACAGCTCCGGCAGGTGATGATAGCTCTGCGGGCCGACCACGACGTCGACCACGGGCGCGCGGCGCACGATCTCCTCGCCTTCGGCCTGCGCCACGCATCCTGCGACCGCGATCTGCATCGCGCGGCCCCCGCGCGCGGCCTCGTCCTTGGCAACGCGCAGCCGGCCGAGCTCGGAATAAACCTTTTCCGATGCCTTCTCGCGGATATGGCAGGTGTTGAGGATGACAAGGTCGGCGTCCTCGGCGCTGGCCGTCTCCACGAATCCCTCCGGAGCCAGCGTGTCCACCATGCGCTGGGCATCGTAGACGTTCATCTGGCAGCCATATGATTTGATGTGCAGCTTGCGCGGCGGCTTCATGGAACCCGGAATTGAGGTGAAAGACCGCCCCCAGATATAGGCTGGAGGGGCGAAAATCCAGCGAATGGCCGCTTTTCGGGCCGTCATTCCGGAGCGCGCGCGAGCTTAAATGCGGATTCCCGGGCTAAAACCCCGGATTCCGGTCTCAAGCGCGTTGTGTGTGCCGCGGAACGCCGATGAAGGGGAAATCAGCCCGCCAGGGCGTCCGCGCCGACCCGGCGGACCAGCTCCGGCAATTGATGCATGTCGGCAAAGGTCAGGTCGGCCCCGGCCTGGCGCAGGGTCTCGGCATGGCCATCCCCGCAATGGCTACCACCGTAAAAGCCGAACACGGTCATCCCCGCCGCCCGCGCACCGGCGATGCCGGCAAGGCTGTCCTCGATCACGACGCAGCGTTCCGGCGGCACGCCCATTTCCTTGGCGGCGAACAGGAACAGGTCCGGTGCCGGCTTACCGTGCGTCACTTGCGAGGCCGAGAAGATATTCGGCGCGAGGCGGTCATAAAGACCGGTGCTTCCGAGGCTCACGCGCATGCGCTGATGCGAACCGCTCGAGGCGACGCAGACAGCCTGCGTGACGACATCAAGCACATCACGGATGCCGCGGATCGCTTCGAGATCGGCTTCGAACGAGCGGAACAGCTCGTCCTGCAAATCGCCGTGATAGGCCTCGGGCAGCTTGCGGCCGAGCTCGGTCTCGATCTCGAGGTTGGCCTGCCGCGTCGAGCGCCCGAGGAAGCGTTCGAACACCTGCTCCGAGGTGATCGGATAGCCGTGCCGCGTCAGCACATCGGCATGCGCGCGACAGGAGATGACCTCGCTGTCAACCAGCACGCCGTCGCAATCGAAGACGATGAGATCGATGGGCACCACGCTAGGACGTCTGCTTGTCGTCGTCGAGCGGGACGCAATAGAGCTCAAGCCGATGGTCGACCAGCTTGTAGCCGAGCTTGCGGGCGATCTCCGCCTGGAGCTTCTCGATCTCCTCGGAGGTGAACTCGATCACCTTGCCGTCGCGCAGATTGATGAGGTGGTCGTGGTGGCTGTCGCGCATTTGCTCGTAGCGCGCGCGGCCCTCGCGAAAATCATGGCGCTCGATGATGCCGGCATCCTCGAACAGCTTGACGGTGCGATACACGGTCGAGATCGAGATCTTGTCGTCGACGGCGACGCAGCGCCGGTACAGTTCCTCGACATCGGGATGATCGACTGCTTCCGCAAGCACGCGGGCGATGACGCGCCGCTGCTCGGTCATGCGCATGCCTGTTGCGGCACAGCGCGCCTCGATGCCGGACGCCTTGGATGCAGATGAAGGTTTCAGTGCGGTCATGGGTTGTCTGCCTGCGGGGCGCTTTCTGCCATCAATGTTACGACAAGTCACGTCGCATCAGAAGGGCGTTCAATTGTTCCCCGTTGGGCTGCTTATAGTAGCGTTCGCGGCGCCCGACCACCATGAATCCGCTCCGGTCGTAAAGCTGTCGCGCCGGCTGGTTATTTTCCTCGACTTCAAGAAATATTGTGCGGACGCCGCGTCCTGCGAGGTGGCCGAGATGGGTCATCAGCAGCGTGCGGGACAGGCCGCGGCCGCGATGAGCTCGATCGACCGCGATCGAAAGGATTTCCGCTTCGTCCGCGCCGATCCGCGACACGGCGAAGCCGATCGTCCTGCGGCCGAGACGAAGCCGATGCACGAGCGTATTGCGCTCGCCGATCATGCCCTCGAACTCGCCTTCACCCCAGCCGCGTGCGAAGGATTCGCCGTGAAGCTGCGCGAGCCGCGCGGCGTCACGTGCGGAAGCGGGCTCGACGGCGGCCGTGCCGCCGCGCCACCATTCCGAAAACCATTTCATCATGAGGTTGCAGCTCGTGCTGCGAGCGGCGGCTGTGCGGCCGGCTTTGCATCGGGCGCGCGCAGATAGAACGGTCGCGCCGGCGTCGTGTCGGGATCGGCCGCAGCGCCAAGCCACGCGACCCAGCCGATGTCGGGCGCAGGCTGCGCGTCGACGGCGACTGGCTGTGGCGCGTCTTTCGGCCAGCGCTCGGCAAGGATCTTTGCGGCATTGCCGACCAGATGCGGCGCTCCGAATTGCGAGGCCGCGATCGCCTCGTCGATGGGAGTGACCCTCGGCCGCACCAGTTCGCTGCCGTCACCGGCCACGATCTGGAAATAGACATGGTCATGCCGCGCATCGATCGCCGAGATCACCGGCGCCGTTCCGGTTCGGCCGACGATGCCGGCGGTATAGGCCGACAAGGTGGTCAGGCCAACGGCGGGCCGCTTCGCTGCGAGCGCAAGGCCGCGCGCCGCCGAGATGCCGACGCGCAGGCCAGTGAAACTTCCGGGGCCGACGGTGACCGCGATGCGGTCGAGCGAGGTGAAGGCGAGATTGGCCGCCTGCATGACGCGCGCGATCATCGGCATGAGCGCCTCGGCATGGCCGCGCTTCATCAGCTGCGCTTCGTGCGCAAGTAGCTCACCGGCGTCGGTGTCGAGAACGGCGGCCGCGCACGCCTCCAGCGCGGTATCGATGGCAAGGATCAGCATGGCGGCAATCTAGTCGGTTCCGGGCAGCCTGAACCAGAGCAAGTTCGCGCACTGCACAACTCGCGCGGAGCGCGACAAATCGACCTTTCCCGTAGTTCTACGTGCTCGGGAAAAGCATGCAATCTGGGTTCCCTCGTTTCGGTGTGGATGCGACAATCGCAGCCTTTGTGGAAGGCTAAGTTATTGAAATTATGTGTGATTGGCCACGGCTTAGCAAGCCGGGCCGCATGATCTCGTAGGGGGCAAAGGCGCGCTTGCGCCGCGCTCACCACTTTTGTTTCTGTCAAGGAAGAGGTGGGCACGCTTCGCTTCGCCCACCCTACGGCAGCTTGCTTACATCGGCCGGACTTCGACCACGTCGGGCACGAAGTGCCTGAGCAGGTTCTGGATGCCGTGCTGAAGCGTCGCGGTTGATGACGGGCAGCCGGAGCAGGCGCCCTTCATGTTGAGATAGACGATGCCATCCTTGAAGCCACGGAAGGTGATGTCGCCGCCGTCATTGGCGACCGCGGGCCGCACGCGGGTCTCGATCAGATCCTTGATCATGTCCACCGTCTCGGCATCCGCCTCGTCGAAGAACTCGTCCTGGTCGTCGAGATCGACGCCGTCTTGTGCCGCGCCGTCGGCGAGCAGCGGCGCGCCGGACATGTAGTGCTCCATGATGGCGCCGAGGATCGCGGGCTTGAGCTGCTGCCATTCACCGTTCGCCTTGGTCACGGTGATGAAATCCGATCCGTAGAACACGCCGGTGACGCCAGGCACGTCGAACAGCTTTTCGGCGAGCGGCGAGCGCGCCGCGGATTCGCGGCTCGAAAACTCCATCGGGCCGCCGTCGGTCACGACGCGGCCGGGAATGAACTTCAGCGTGGCAGGATTGGGGGTGGCTTCGGTTTGAATGAACATGGTTTTCTCCAGACGTCACCGGTTCAAGGCCGGCGCGTGAGCTATCCACTAGCAGATGGCGACGCGGAACGCACGGTCAAGGGGCGTGGAAGCCGTTTCGCTGTTATATCAGCGGGTTAGCGAGCCCAAAAATTCTGCGCCGTCATGGCCGGGCTTGACCCGGCCATGACGCCTTGCTTTGTCGCGACAGGGCCGCCTACGACAACGTATCCACGCTCTGGTCGCTCAGCGCGCCGGAAATGATCGTCACGGGAATCGGGAAGGTTCCGACCGCGTGCGCGAGCAGCGAGACCAGCGGGCCTGGCCCCTCCGCGCCGGGGTTCGCGGCGAGCACCAGCATGGCGATATCGGGGTCTTCATCGATCACCGCCAGCAGCTGTTCCATCGCAGCGCCTTCTCGGATGACACGCTCCGGCGTGATCGCGGCAATGCCGTTGGCGCGGCCGGCAGCGCGGTCGAGCGCGGCTTCCGCCGCTTCCTGCGCCTCGGCGCGCATAATGTCGGCGACACCCAGCCATTCCTGATCCTGTCCGTCGGTCTCGATGATGCGCAGCATCACCACGCCGCCGCCGGCGCGGATCGCCCAGCGGCTCGCATAATAGACCGCGCGATCCCATTCGGCGGTGTCATCAACGATGACGAGGCATTTGGGCTTGTGACCCGGCTCGAAGCAAAGTCGCTTGCTGGTCATGCATGTCCCGGCGTGTGCACGGTTGACATGCTGCCACACTCCCTCAGGCTTTGGGAGAGGTTTGCAGAGGGGAAGCGGCCGGCGCTGTCGCGTCGGCCGGATTTCGCAAATACGGTTGTCAGCGCCGGCGGATGAAACCGACGACGTCCTTCGACAGCTTCATAGTCTCGTCGGCGATCGCGCGGGCCCGGTCGGAGCCATCGATCAGGATCGCATCGATATGGCCGGGATCGGCGACGAGGCGCTTCATCTCGCCGGCGATCGGCGAGAGCTTCGTGACGCACAGCTCCACCAGCGCGTTCTTGAAGCTGGAGAACTGGCCGCCGCCGAAATCGCGCAGCACGTCGGCCTTCGAGCGGCCGGAGAGCGCGGCGAAGATGCCGACGAGATTGTCGGCTTCGGGGCGCGGCTCCAGGCCCTTCTCCTCCGACGGCAAGGGCTCCGGATCGGTCTTCGCCTTGCGGATCTTCTGCGCAATGGTGTCGGCGTCGTCGGTCAGGTTGATGCGCGAATAATCGGAGGCATCCGACTTCGACATCTTCTTGGTACCGTCGCGCAAGGACATCACGCGTGTCGCCGCGCCCATGATCAGCGGCTCCGGCAGCGGGAAGAGCATGCCATCATGGGCGCCATGACTACGGATGGAATCGCCGAAGTCGTTGTTAAACTTCTGCGCGATGTCCCGTGACAGCTCGAGATGCTGCTTCTGGTCCTCGCCGACCGGTACGTGCGTGGCGCGATAGAGCAGGATGTCGGCCGCCATCAGCACGGGATAGTCGTAGAGCCCGACGGAGGCGTTCTCGCGATCCTTGCCCGCCTTCTCCTTGAACTGCGTCATGCGGTTCAGCCAGCCCATGCGCGCGACGCAGTTGAAGATCCAGGCCAGCTCGGCGTGGCCGGAGACCTGGCTCTGATTGAAGACGATGTGCTTCTTCGGGTCGATGCCGCTCGCGATGAAGGCGGCGGTTACCTCGCGGGTGGTGCGCGCGAGCTCGGCCGGCCCGCCCCAGACGTCCATCCCCATCGTGATCGCATGCATGTCGACCACGCAATAGATGCAGTTGTGGGTTTCCTGCATCTTCACGAAGTTGACGATCGCGCCGAGATAGTTGCCGAGGTGCAGATTGCCCGTCGGCTGGACGCCCGAAAAGACCCGTTCAACGAATGACATGGTAAGTTTTCCTGGCAAGTCTTCCCATAGGTAATCGGCCGTCGTTTCCAACAGCGGCGCTGCCCCGTCAAGGGTAATTCGAAGGCGTCAGGTGCGCTGATCCTGCGGGGCGCGCCGTTTCAGCGCGTTAGCCGCCTCGCGCCAAGAGGCGGCGCCGAGGATTTGTAGAAGCAGGCCATAGACGGCGATTCCGGCCCCGATCTGCAGGCCCAGCACGATGAAGCGGATGAGGCCGTGCGCCTCGGCAGGCGAGAGACCAGTCGTCAGCCAAAGCAGGGCGCCCATCGCGGCTGCGGCGAGTACGATCCGCGGCAGTCGCTTGCGGGCGGCGGCGTCGACCGAGAAGCCAAATTCACGGGTGCCCTTGCGAAGCAGCGAGAGCGCGCTGCTCCAGGCGCCGGCCGCGATGCTGGCGGCGATCCCGCTCGCGCCGAAGAAGTGCCCGAGCAGAACCGCGAGCGCGACGGCGACCACGAAGCCTTTGGCCGTTGCCAGCAGCGGCGTCATCGTGTCGCTGCGGGCAAAGAAGGCCGGCGACAGTGCCTTGATCAGCACGTGCGCCGGCAGGCCCAGCGCCAGCCACATCAGCGCGTGCGCAGTGGCGATGCTGTCTTCGGCGCCGAAGGCGCGGCGCTCGAACAGCAGCCGGACGATCGGCTCGGCCAGCACGACGAGGCCGAGCGTGGCCGGTAGCGCAAGGCCGGCCGCGAGCTCGAGCGCACGCGATTCCGCATGCGCCACCGCATTGCGGTCGCCGCTGCCGACGGCCCGCGTCAGCTCGGGCACCAGCACCGTGCCCATGGCAACGCCGACGATGCTGAGCGGCAGCTCGATCAGGCGGTTGGCGAAATAGAGCCAGGAGACGGCGGAGGGCGTCGCGGAGGCGATGATCGCGCCGGCCACCATCAGCCATTGCGGACCCGAGCTTGCGATCATGCCGGGGATAGCCTTGGCGAAGAAGGCTCGCATTTCATTGTCGAAGGTCACGCGCAGCGGCGTCGCAAGACGAGCGCTTCGCCGCGACAGCAGCATCAGGAGCTGCAGCAGCCCGGCGATTCCGACGGTGGCCGCCAGCACCCATACAGCGAAGCCGGCATCGGCATGCCAGACGAGCAGCATCGCGATGGCGACGATCAACGCGATGTTGAACAGCAGAGGCGAGAACGCGGTGAGCGCAAAGCGCCCCTGCGCGTTGAGCAGGCACATCAGCACCGTGACCGGACCGGCGAAGGCGAGATACGGCAGCATCAGCCGCGCGCTCTGGACGGCGAGATCGCGGGCGTCGCTGCCGACGAATCCCGGCGCGATCAGCGTGATGATCAGCGGCATCACGAATGCAACGACGACCGAGAGCACGATCAGGGCTGCGCTGACCGAGCCGAGCACGCGCCCCGCGAACGCCGCCGCAGCGGCCTCGCCATCGCGCTCACGGACGCGCAGCCAGGCCGGGATCAGCGCCGCGCTCAGGGCCCCCTCGCTGAGCAACCGTCGCACCACGTTGACGAGCTGGAATGCGGCGAGAAACGCATCCGCCACGGCCCCGGTGCCGAGCAACGCCGCGATCAGGGAGTCGCGGGCAAAGCCCAGCAGCCGTGAAGCCAGTGTTCCCGTCGAGACGGTCAGGAAGGAGCGGATCATCGGGCTGTCATACCATAACGTTTTCGAGCGAAGTGGTCCCGGTTCGCGTGAAAGCGTCCAAAGACAACTCCCGTTGCTTGCTCGCAAAGGCCCGGTCGTGATAGGCCGCGAGCCAGATTTCAGGCCGACAGGAAGCGGATTTCCCCGGTAATCGCAATCCGGCAACAGGACCAAGGTGAATGGCTAACGTGAAATATGACGTTCTCGGGATCGGTAACGCGCTGTTCGACGTGCTGGTCAGGACCGATGAAGCTTTTTTGGCCAGGCACGGCATGACCAAGGGCGGCATGTCCCTGATCGACGAGGCGACGGCCGCCGCCATTTACAAGGACATGGGCCTGGCGACGGAGGTCTCGGGCGGCTCGGCCGCCAACACCATCGTCGGCATCGGCAGCCTGGGCGCGCGCGCCGCCTATGTCGGCAAGGTCAAGGATGACCAGATCGGCAAGCTCTATGTCCACGACATCCGCGCCGCCGGCGTCGCCTTCAACACGCCCGCGGCCAAGGACGGCCCCGCCACCGGTTGCTCCTACATCCTGGTGACGGGCGACGGCGAGCGCACCATGAACACCTATCTCGGCGCAGCGCAGGACCTGTCGCCGGCCGACATCGACCCGGCCGAGATCGCTTCTGCCGGCATCGTCTACCTTGAGGGCTATCTCTGGGATCCGAAGAACGCCAAGGACGCCTTCGTCAAGGCCGCCAAGATCGCCCATGATGCCAAGCGCAAGGTGGCGCTGACGCTGTCGGATTCCTTCTGCGTCGATCGCTACCGCGACGAGTTTCTCTCGCTGATGCGCGACGGCACCGTCGACATCGTGTTCGCCAACGAATCCGAGCTGCACTCGCTCTACATGACGTCGGACTTCGATACCGCGCTGAAGCAGCTGCGCAACGACGTCAATCTCGGCGTCGTCACCCGCAGCGAGAAGGGCTGCGTGGTGGTCTCGCCGGAAGGCGCCGTCGCCGCGCCCGCGTTCCCTATCAGGCAGATGGTCGACACCACCGGCGCCGGCGATCTCTTCGCCGCCGGCTTCCTGTTCGGCCTGGCGCGCAACCTGGCGTACAAGCAGTGTGGTGAGCTCGGTGCGCTTGCGGCTGCCGAAGTGATCCAGCACATCGGTGCGCGTCCGCAGGTATCGCTGAAGGAACTTGCCCAACAGCGCGGGCTGACGGTTTAGGAAGTCGCGCCTCAATCTCCGCTGTCGTCGCCCGGCTTGACCGGGCGACCCAGTATTCCAGAGGCGTTAGTGGGTTACGGAGAAGCCGCGGCGTACTGGATTCCCCGCTTTCGCGGGGAATGACAGCGGTGGCTCGTAGCTCACGCCGTCTTCGCGGCCTTCAGCCCGAGCTTCTGCTCCACCGCCTCGCGCATCACGAATTTCTGGATCTTTCCGGTTACCGTCATCGGAAATTCGTCGACGAACTCCACATAGCGCGGGATCTTGTTGTGGGCGATTTGGCCCTCGCAGAAGGCACGCACCTCTTCGGCGGTGAGCGTCTCGCCTGACCTGACGCGGATCCAGGCGCAGAGCTCTTCGCCATAGCGGGTGTCCGAAACGCCGAAGATCTGGACGTCCTGGATCTTGGGGTGACGGTACAGGAACTCCTCGATCTCGCGCGGATAGAGGTTCTCCCCGCCGCGGATCACCAAATCCTTGATGCGCCCGACTATGTTGCAATAGCCCTCGTCATCGATGGTGGCGAGGTCGCCCGTGTGCGCCCAGCCGTTGGCATCGAGCACGTCCGCCGTCTTTTCCTTCTCCTCCCAATAGCCCAGCATGACGCTGTAGCCGCGGGTGCAGAGCTCGCCGCGTTCGCCGCGCTTGACGATCTTGCCCTCGAGATCGATCACCTTGACCTCGACATGCGGATGGATTCGTCCGACGGTGGAGACGCGCCGCTCGAGCGGGTCGTCGACCGCGCTCTGGAAACTGACCGGACTGGTCTCGGTCATTCCGTAGGCGATCGTGACCTCGCGCATGTTCATCTCGGTGTTGACGCGCTTCATCACCTCGATCGGGCAGGGCGCTCCCGCCATGATGCCGGTGCGCAGCGAAGTCAGGTCGAATTTCTGGAATTCGGGGTGATCGAGCTCCGCGATGAACATGGTCGGCACGCCGTAGAGCGCAGTGCATTTTTCCTGCTCGACCGCTCGCAGCGTCGCGAGCGGGTCAAATCCCTCGCCGGGATAAACCATGGTCGCGCCGAGCGTGACGGAGGCGAGATTGCCCATCACCATGCCGAAGCAGTGATAGAGCGGCACCGGGATGCAGATGCGGTCCGCTTCGGTCAGCCGCATGGCGCGGCCGACGAAATAGCCGTTGTTGAGGATGTTGTGATGCGTGAGCGTCACGCCTTTGGGCGATCCGGTGGTGCCGCTGGTGAACTGGATGTTGACGGGATCGTCGAACTGCAAGGCGATACCAAGCGCGGCGAGTTGCTCGCGATGCTGGGCTCCGCCCATGCGCGCGACCTCCACGAATGGAATCGCGCCCGGAGCCGCGGGGCCGCCGATCTGGATCACCACCCGCAAGTCCGGCAACCGCGCCGCCTGCAGCTGTCCGGGCGTGGCGCTTGCCAGTTCGGGCAGCAGCGTGTTGAGCATCTCGATGTAGTTGCTGGTCTTGAACGCCGTCGCGGTGACGATTGCCGCACAGCCGACCTTGCGCAACGCGAACTCCAGCTCGCTGAGCCGATAGGCGGGATTGATCGTCACCAGGATCAGGCCGGCCTTGGCGGCGGCGAACTGGGTCAACGTCCATTCCGGCCGGTTCAGCGACCAGATACCGATCCGCGCACCGCGCTCTAGACCCAGCGCGAGAAAGCCGGCGGCAAGCGCGTCGACCTGCTCGGCGAATTCCTTCCAGGTCCATCTCACGCCGTGGCTGGGCGAGACCAGCGCCTCGCGATTGCCCCAGCGCCGCACGGCGTGGTCGAGGCTGCGACCGACGGTGTCGCCTAGCAGCGGCGCGTCGGAGATGCCGCAAACATAACTTTCGGCTCTGTCTGCCATGGTCGCGTCCTCCAGCTCGATCATCATTGCCTCGTGCCCCGAGGGACAGTCCTTCGGAGCACGAGGTTACATCGTGCTGTCGGCCCGGGCGACGCCAGGCGCCTCATACTAAGTGGCTAGGCTGCCCTCTTTCCGCTTCCCGAATCGAGCCCGGCATACACCCCGCGCTCGAAGCTCGCGAACGCCTCCAGGCATTTCGCGTCGGCGAATGGCAACACCTGCATCAGGATCACGCCGGAAACATCGCGCGCCGGATCGATCCAGAAATAGGTGTTGGCGAGCCCCGCCCAGGCGAGGCTGCCGGCGCTGCGGCCTTCCGGTGTCTTGGCTGTGTTGATCAGGAAGGAGAGCCCCCACTTCTTCACGATGTCGGGGAAGAGATCGACGTCGTTGGTGTACATCGGCGCCACCGACGTCATCTTGCCGATGGTGAGATCGCCGATGTGGTTCTGGCCCATCATCGCGACCGTCTCTGGCTTCAGCACCTGGTTGCCGTTGCCGCGGCCCTTGTTGAGGATCATCTGGGTGAACTTGATGTAGTCGCCGGCCGTGCCGTAGAGACCGCCGCCGCCCATGTGGAATTCCGGATTCTGTTCGATCTCGAACGGGATCGGCGCCAGCGATCCATCCTCGCCGCGTGCATGCGTGGCGACCAGTCGCTGGCGCATGTTGTCGGTGATCTTGAAGCCGGTGTCGTTCATGCCGAGCGGCGTGAAGAGTTGATCGCGCAGGTACGCGTCGAGGCGCTTACCGCTCACGGCTTCCACCGCCTTGCCGACGAAGTCGATGTTGATGCCGTATTCCCAGCGCGTGCCGGGATCGGACATGATCGGCGTCTTCAGCGCGACGTTCTGGCACGAGAAGATGTTCGGGGTTCCGGTTTTCTCCAGATAGACCGCGAGATCGCCGTTCCACACGTTGTAGGCAAAGCCGGCGGTGTGGGTCATGAGCTGGCGCAGCGTGATCGGCGCCTTCGCCGGCCGCAGCTTCGGCTCGCCCTTGGCGTCAAAGCCTTCGAGCACCTGCGGCTTGGCGAGGTCGGGCAGCACCGAACCGATCGGGGTATCCAGCGAAAGCTTGCCCTGCTCGACGAGCTGCATTGCGCCGGCGACGGTCATCGCCTTCGTCATCGAAGCGATCCAGAACACGCTGTCGGTTGTCATCGCATCGGGCTTGGACAGGTCGCGCTTGCCGAACACGCCCTGATAAAGCACGTCGCTACCGCTTGCGGCGATGGCGACGACGCCGGGAATCTCCTTGGCGTCGCTCTTCTGGCGCAGAATCTCGTCGATCTGGGCTTTGCTTTGCATACGCGTTTCCTCCGGTTTGATTATTGTTGGAAGCGCTCGATTGTCCTCCTGCAGGTCTTGTGCGGCAAGCGCCTCAGCCTCCACTGAGGTCGCGATCTCGTGACTTGACGGCCCGCGCCACACGCAGGACGACAAAGAGGCTGAACTGCAACATTCCATCATAAGCTGCGGTGGATGGACGCACCTCGCCGTGGGCGGGCGTGGCGGGACGATATGTTTCGAGCGCTTGCAACACTTGAAACATTTTGTGCATTGCCGCGTTTGGCCCGGGCCAAGTCGTGGCCGACTAACATTTGATGCAAATTTGGCGGCCGCCGATCGGCCGTGGGGGACCCGAGATGATTTCGACCTGGAACGAATGGAAGCGCTATCCCCGTCCCGGACGGGGCGACAACCTCGAGGCGCCGATTTCGCCCGGTATTTACGAGGTCCGCATCGCCGGCACCGGCGCGCTCTATTCCTTCGGCGCGGTCGACAATCTGGCGCAGGCACTGGCGCTGCTGCCGGTCGGCTCGAAGTCCTGGTTCGGCCGTCGCGACACCTCCGACGTTCCCGATCTCGAATACCGCACCTGCGCAACGTCCTCGAAGGCCGACGCCAAGGCCGCGGCCGAGCGCATGATCGGCCGGCGCGAGATCTATATGAACGGCGCGGCGTAACTTCGCCGCTCCGAGTTTAGCTCCCAGCAGATTTGCGTTGCTGGACGGTGCATTGGGCGCCGTCTATCCCTATATTCCGGGCCGATCCGATCGCCTCAGGAGCAACGCCATGACCCCGACCTCCGCCGCCCGCGCCCCGCAAGCCACCGCCACCCTGCGCGACCGGTTGAAGGACCTATCGCTGCTGAAAGAGGCCTGCTATATCGACGGCGCCTGGGTCGGCTCGCCGGTATTCGCGGTGAACAATCCCGCCACCGGCATCGAGCTTGCGAAAGTCCCGCAGCTTTCGGCGGATGATGCCACCAAGGCGGTCGAGGCCGCCGAGCGTGCGTTTCCAGCCTGGGCCAAGCACACCGCCAAGCAGCGCTCCAACATCCTGCGCAAATGGTTCGAGCTGATCGTCGCCAACCGCGAGGATCTGGCGCTGATCCTCACCTCCGAGCAGGGCAAACCGCTCTCCGAGGCGCTCGGCGAGGTCGACATCGGCGGCGCCTATGTCGAGTTCTTCGCGGAGGAAGCGAGGCGCGTCTATGGCGAGACCATCCCGACGCAGCGTCCCGATGCACGGTTGCTTGCGATCAAGCAGCCGATCGGCGTCTGCGGCGCGATCACGCCGTGGAATTTCCCGAACTCGATGATCACACGCAAGGTTTCGCCGGCGCTGGCGGCGGGCTGCACCGTGGTGCTCAAGCCCGCCAACGAAACCCCGCTCTCGGCCTTGGCGCTCGCCGCGCTTGCCGAAAAGGCCGGCGTCCCCAAGGGCGTCTTCAACATCATCACCGGCGATGCGTCGCCGATCGGTAAGGTGCTGTGCGAGCATCCGGCCGTGCGCTTCGTCGGCTTCACCGGCTCGACCGCGGTCGGCAAGATTCTCTACCAGCAGGCCTCCGTCGGCGTGAAACGGCTCGGCCTCGAGCTCGGCGGCAATGCGCCGTTCGTGGTGTTCGACGACGCCGACATCGACGCCGCGGTCGAAGGCGCGATCGTCTCGAAATACCGCAACATGGGCCAGACCTGTGTCTGCGCCAACCGCCTCTACGCCCAGGACAAGATCTACGACGAGTTCGTGCAGAAGCTGTCGAAGAAAGTCGCGGCGATGAAGATCGGCGACGGCACCGAGAGCGGCGTTACGCAGGGCCCGCTGATCAACATGAAAGCGGTCGACAAGGTCGAGCGCCACATCGCGGACGCCGTGAAGCGCGGCGCCAAGGTCGTCACAGGCGGCAAGCGCAGCGAGCTCGGTCGCTCCTTCTTCGAGCCGACCGTGCTGTCCGACGTCAAGCCGGACTCGCTGGTGGCCCAGGAGGAGACCTTCGGGCCGCTCGCGCCGGTGATCCGCTTCAAGGACGAAGCCGATGTGATTGCGATGTGCAACGCCTCGCCGTTTGGCCTGGCGTCGTACTTCTACTCCCGCGATCTCGGCCGCGTCTGGCGCGTGGCCGAGGCGCTGGAATCCGGCATGGTCGGCGTCAACACTGGCCTCATCACCACGGAAGTCGCGCCGTTCGGCGGCGTCAAGGAAAGCGGCCTCGGCCGCGAAGGCTCCCATCACGGCATGGAAGAATATGTCGAGATCAAATACGTGATGATGGCGGGAGTGTAGGGCCTCGCAATGTCGTAGCCCGCAGATCGCATCGCGCATGCGGGCTACGCGCGCGTTATCGCCTGAGTACCGCGATCGTCCGGTTCGCAAATGTCAGCCGCTCGGCCATGACCGACACGAAATAGGTCAGGAGCTTGTGGCTTAGCGCGGGGTCCTCGTCCCTGATGGCGTCGAACTGGTGCGTGTTGAGCACGTAGAGCACGCTGTCGACCTCGGCCTGGATCGTCGCGCTGCGCGGCGTGTTCGACACCAGGCCCATCTCGCCGATCGTGGTGTAGCGCCCGAGGCTGCGCACGCGCGTGGTGCGGTCATCTTCGGCGGGGACCATGATGCCGACGCGGCCGTCGAGGATGAAATGCATGGAATCGGCAGGATCTCCCGCCTGCACGATGACCTCGCCCGCCTCGACCTCGATGCGCTGACAGCGGCGGATCAGCTTGTCCGCATCGTCCTCGCTGTTGAGAAGCCCCGCGAACCAGTCGTGCAAACTGGCTTCTTCCTGTGCCAGTCCCTGATGCTGCGCGATAATCTCGTTCTCGCACCATTCCAGCGCATGATCGAGCTCGGGAATGATGGTGACGCCTTCGCCGAGGAAGTCGCTGGAGCGCAGCACCTTCTCGGCCGCCGCCGACAGATGCACCAGGATCAGCTCGACGCCGAGGTCGGCCGCGCTGCGCTTGATCTGGGCGAAGCTGTAGGCGGCCGACGAGTCGACGCCGGTGACGAGCTTGAAGTCGAACAACAGGTAGCGGCACTCCGGACGCTCCTGGAGCAGCTGCTTGACGTGCTGATAGAGCCGGTTGGCCGAGCCGAAGAACAGATAGCTCTGCAGGTTCAGGCCCTGGATCTTGCCGCCATGGGCAAGCAGCACGTCCTGGTCGTCGCGCGAGCGATCGAGCGAGGAGCGGTATTCCGAGCCGTCGAAACTGTATTTGATCGATTCGACCCGCGCCGCGCTGAATGCAAAAGTGGCGCAGCCGATGATCACGCCGATCAGGATGCCCGGCACGAAGCCCCAGACGACGATGATCGCGATGATGGCGATGAGCGAGAGGTATTCGAGCTTCGAAAGGCGCTTGCGCGATTCGATGATCCATTTGTGCAGCTGGTCGGCGCCGAGATAGAGCAGGAGGCCGCCGAGCACGAATTTCGGAATGAAGCCGAGCAGCTCGGGTGCGACCGCGAGCATCAGGAGTGAGAGCGCCGAGACGGTGAGGCCCGACAGGCGTCCGCGGCCGCCGCTGCTGAAATTGAGCACCGAGCGGCTGATCGAGCTGCAGCCGGGGTAGCCGCCGAGCAGACCGGCCACGATGTTGGCGGCGCCGGTTACGTTCAGCTCGCGCTCCAGATTGGCTTCGCGGTGCAAGGCTACCTCGATGCCGGTGGTGTTGAACAGCGTGCTGGATGCGGTGACGAAGATGACCGCGACGAGGTTGCCAAGCAGGTCTGGCACGGCGAACCAGGGGTAGTGAATCAAACCGTCAATGTGCCAGGGCACCATGAAGGCCGCCTGCGGCGGCGGCGCAAAGGTCCAGCCCAGGGCATGAGCCTCATCGAGCGAGACACCTGTGATCCAGAACGCCAGATGTGCCGTGAGCACGCCGCCGATCAGGATGATTGGCAGCCCGAATGCGCTGCGCGAACGATGCCAGGTCAGATACAGCACCAGCGCCATGGCGCAGGCGGCACCCAGCTCCGACAGCGCGATGCCGTTGGCGAGGTGCATCAGTGTCGCGAACTGCAGGGGATGATCGGTGATCACCCGGATCGCGCCCATGACGATGAGGAGCCCGGTTGCGCCGAGGAAGCCGCCGACCACGGGATAAGGCACGTAGCGGATGGCGCGGCCCATCCGCGTCAGGCCGAATCCGCACAGCACCACGCCGGTCAGCGCCGTCGACAGGCCGAGCGTGATCAAAACCGGCGAGAGCAGCGGTGCCGACGGATTGGCGGCCTGGATGCGTTCGACCAGCGAGGCTGCCAGAATGCCTGTTATCGCCGCGGTCGAGCTGTCAGGGGCCGCAATCGCGAAGGGCAGGGAGCTGCCGAGCGCGACGATGGCGGCAAGCACCGCCGAGCTGATGAAGGTCGCCGCGATCCCGTAGGACAGGTAGGGCGAGAGCGGGCCGGCGAAGATCAGCAGCGCATAGGACAGGCCGAAGGTAACAGTCAGAACGCTCGCAGCCGTTCCGCCCAGTACATCGTTCAGCGCACGCTTGACGGCCGGATCGAATCGCGACTCCGGAGTGAAGGTAATTGCTGGATCGGTCACGCCCTGACGCTCGCCCCTGAAAAGTCCCCGTCCGAGACGTAGACGACTACAAGCTTAGCGCAACAGGATTCATGAAACTATGAAATATCTGACAGTTCCGTAGCGGTCTGGTGAGGATACGGTCCACGGTATGTGAACGGCGGATCACCTGCGGCAGGCGGATGGTCGAGAGACGTACGGGCCCCTCCGCGTCATTGCGAGCGCAGCGAAGCAATCCAGACTGTCACCGCGGAAAGATTCTGGATTGCTTCGCTGTGCTCGCAATGACGGAGCGAGGCGAAACAGCCGGGCTAGATCTTCAGGTCTTTGCCCGTCACGCGCCGATACGCTTCGAGATACCGCTTGCTGGTTGCATCCACAACGCTGGCGGGTAGCGGCGGCGGCGGAGCGTCGCCGTTCCAGCGGCCGGCGCGGCGCTCGATGTCGAGATAGTCGCGCAATGGCTGCTTGTCGAAACTCGCCTGCGGCTGGCCGGGCTTGTAGGCGTCGACCGCCCAGAAGCGCGACGAATCCGGCGTCATCACTTCGTCGATCAGGATGATGCGACCGTCCTTGTCGCGGCCGAACTCGAACTTGGTGTCGGCGATGATGATGCCCTGCTCGCGCGCCAGCTCCTCGCCGAGCGTGTAGACCGCGCGCGTCATGCTCTCGAGCGTGTGGGCGACCTCGTCTCCGACCACCTCGCGCATCCGCGCAATGGTGATGTTCTCGTCATGGCCGGTCTCGGCCTTGGTCGCCGGGCTGAAGATCGAAGGCTCGAGCTTCTCGCTTTCGACGAGGCCGGCCTTCAGCTTCTCGCCCGCGAGCGTACCGCTGGCCGCATACTCCTTCCAGGCCGAGCCTGAGAGATAACCGCGGATCACGCATTCGATCGGGAACACGGTGGTGCGGCGCGACAGCATGGCGCGGCCGAGGATCTCGGCGCGGTGCGGCTTCAACGCCGGCACGGCGGCAATGATCTCGTCGGTGTCGGCGCTGATCATGTGATGCGGCACCACCCCTTCGAGCTCCCTGAACCAGAACGCGCTGATCTGCGTCAGCACCGCGCCCTTCATCGGAATGGTCTCGCCCATCACGACGTCAAAGGCGCTGATGCGGTCGGTGGTGACGAGCAGCAGGCGGTCGTCGTCGATGGCGTAGATATCGCGCACCTTGCCGCGCCCGATCTTGGGCAGGGGCAGGTCGCTGGAGAGCATGGTGGTCATCGGCAGAGCTTTCGGAGACAAGGCCTTCGGACAGGAAATCCGGCCGCGCCTGATAGCGCGACCGGAAACCGGATTAGCCTATTCCGGCAGCGGAATGAACTCATGTTCCTGCGGAACCGCCGCGAAGCGGCCGGTTTTCCAGTCCTGCTTGGCCTGCTCGATCCGCTCCTTGCTGGAGGAGACGAAATTCCACCAGATATGGCGCGGGCCTTCCAGCGCGTCGCCGCCGAGAAACATCATCCGCGTCGGCCTCACGGCCTTCACGGTGATGCGGTCGCCGGGGCGGAAGATCAGCAGCCGCGGCCCCTCAAAGCGCTCATTCGCGATCTCGACCTCGCCGTCGACGACGTAGATCCCGCGCTCCTCGTGGTCAGGATCGAGCGGCAGGCTCGCGCCGGCGGCGGCCGTGACCTCGGTGTAGAACCAGGGCGAGACCATCGAGACCGGCGAGCTGATGCCGAACGATGAGCCCGCGATCACCCGCGCGGTGAAATCGCGCTCGGAGATCATCGGCAGGTCGCCGGCACCGTAATGCTGGAACGACGGCGCGATCTCTTCGGAGCCGGCCGGCAACGCGATCCAGCTTTGCAGACCCAGCATCTTCTGGCCCGAGGCGCGCTGCGTATCCGGCGTCCGTTCGGAATGGGCGATGCCGCGCCCGGCCGTCATCAAGTTCATCGCGCCGGGCTGGATCTCCTGGATGTTGCCCTCGCTGTCGCGGTGCATGATCGCGCCGTCGAACAGATAGGTGACGGTGGCAAGCCCGATATGCGGATGCGGGCGCACGTCCATGCCCTTGCCGGAGACGAACTGCACCGGTCCGAAATGGTCGAAGAAGATGAAGGGGCCAACCATCTGCCGCTTGCCATGCGGCAGCGCGCGGCGCACCTCGAATCCGTCGCCGAGGTCGCGGGTGCGCGGCACGATGACGAGATCGAGCGCATCGCAGGACAAGGGATCGCCGAGCACGGGATCGTTGGAGGGTTGCCAGCTCATGGTGGGCTCCTTCTTTGCGGCGGCGATCGTAACAGGATTTGATTGCCGCGTCGTGCCAATCGGGGGCACGGATACGATGGCCTATTTGCCGCCGCCACGGGATGGCGGCGAGAGCAATGTTGGAAACCGGAGCGGGTGATGGTTTCTCCGATCATGCCGGGTGCCTACGCGCGACCGCGGGCGGTGGCAAGGTTCTTGAAAAAGCCGGCGCAAGCGACGATGTTCGGCGGATTGCAGCCTTCGACCGGTCGCGCTGACTGATGACTTTTGCAACCCTCGAACTTGCCTTCCGGGCCGCAAGCGTCGCGTTGCTGCTGGTGCTGGCGGCATCGCTCGCCAGCGACTTCCGGAACGTGCTGGCCGGCCGGCTTGCCATTGCGCTCGCGCTCGGCTCCGCGGCGCATGCCGCGAGCGCTTCGATCGGCGCACCGACTTTGGTCTCGGCCTGGCACGCGCCGTTGATCGCACTGTCGACCGGCAATGTCGTGGTATTCTGGCTGTTCACGCGCGCGCTGTTCGACGATGAGTTTCGCCTGCGCCGGTGGCATGGCCTGGTCTGGGCGCTCGTCGTCGCGTTCAGCTTCGCGAGCTGCCTGCGGATCGCCGCAGGAGGCAATGTGCAGTTCTCCATCATCGCGACCAATCTGATCTCGCTCGGTTTCATCGCGCTCGCGGTGGTACAGACGATGGCGTCGTGGTCGGCCGATCTGGTTGAGCGCCGCCGCCGTGTCCGCGTCTTCATCGTTGCGGCGGCTGCGCTATATGGCGGCCTGAACGCGCTGCTGCAGATGCTTGTCGTCGGCCAGGACGCGGGCGATGTGGTTAATTTGATCAACGCCGGTGCGCTCGCGTGCGTCGTCGCCGCGATCTCCTGGGCGATGATGCGCGTCGATGGCGCGGACCTGTTTCCGGTCTCGGTCGAGATCGCGCCAGCGATCGTTCCGAATCCGCCGGCGGCCGCCGAGGAAGCCGCCGATCAAAAGCTCATCGATGCCCTGATGCGCCTGATGGCCGACGAGCGGATCTATCGCCAGGAGAACATCAGCATCGGCGTGCTGGCGGGCCGCCTGAAGATTCCGGAATACCGGCTGCGCCGGTTGATCAACCAGCGGCTCGGCTATCGCAACTTCAATGTGTTCCTGAACAACCATCGGATCGAGGAAGCCAAGGCCGCGCTCGCCGATCCCGCCCAGGCCGAGGTTCCCGTCATCACCATCGCGATGGACGCCGGCTTCCAGTCGCTCGGCCCCTTCAACCGCGCCTTCAAGGCGGTCACGGGCGTGACGCCGACGGAATATCGGCGGTTAAAGGTGAAAGCGGCGTGACCTCTTCCTTCGCCTCTCCCCGCGTGCGGGGAGAGGCCGGAATTTGCGAAAGCAAATTCCGGGTGAGGGGGCTCTCCGCGAGTCCAGTTCTCACCGCCCTTGTGGAGACGCCCCCTCACCCCAACCCTCTCCCCGCAGGCGGGGCGAGGGGGGCTCACTGTCGCGGAGCCTGCAACGTTACTTCGCCTTAAGTGATCAGGATTGTTAGAGTATTTCAGAATCGGCGAGCCTGGCCCGGTTTCAGCAAGGTCATTTTCCAAATCCGGCGAGCATCCATCGATCCACTCCGGCTTCCTTCCAGCACAGATCCCGAAGCCGGAGAAGCCCGTGACCCGCCGCCGCAAGATCGTCCTCCTCGCCATCACCATCGCCTGTCTCGGTCTCGCGCTCGGCGCAGCCCCCGCCCGCAACGCGCCCCGGGTCGCTACCGGCTTCCTCGCCGATATTCTCTGCGCCGAGACGTTCGTCTCCGGCCTCGATCCGCAGCGGACTTTTGCCGAGACTACCGACGCGATGCCCGGCACCGGGCTGATCACCTGGGCCATGGACTATCAGGTCGATCGCACCCGCAAGGACGTCACCGTGACGCTGTTCGGCTTCAGCCGCAGCCATGCCGTCTATCGCGAGGGGCTGGGCTGCACGCTCGACCACGGCGCGGCGCTTGCCGATGTGACGGTGCCGGCGGATGACAGGCAACCCGCGCTGCTGCCCGAGATCGCGGGCCCTGCGATCGTGCCGCCGCAAACCCCGGAACTGGCCGCCGCGCTCGACCGCGCCTTCACCGAGCCGGCACAGCCGCCCCACCGCCGCGCCCGCGCAATCGTCGTCATGAAGGCCGGCCGCATCATCGCCGAGCGCTATGCGGACGGTGTTGGACCGGCGACGCTGCTGCTCGGCTTCTCCATGACGAAGTCGGTGATATCGGCGCTAACAGGCATTCTCGTGCGCCAGGGCAAGTTGAAGCTCGACGGACCCGCGCCGGTTGCCGCCTGGACGAATCCGGACGATCCGCGCCACGCCATCACCGTCGATCAACTGCTACGCCACACCGCGGGGCTTGCGCTCGGCAGCTCGCTGCAGGCGTCGCTCGGCTCCGCGTTCGAACCGGTCAATCGTATGAAGTTCATGGAAGACGACATGGCCGTCTATGCCGCGAGCATGCCGCTCGCGACCGCGCCGGGTACGATGTGGAATTATCACGACGGCAACACCATCATGCTCGCGTACCTGATCCGCAACGCCGCCGGCGGCAATCCGGCAGACGCACTTCGCTTCGCGCGCCGCGAATTGTTCGCCCCGCTCGGCATGCGCCATGTCACGCTTCAGCTCGATGGCGCCGGCACGATCGAAGGCTCCAGCGAAATGCTCGCATCTGCGCGCGACTGGGCGCGCTTCGGCCAGCTCTATCTTAATGACGGCGTCGCCGGCGGCAGGCGCATCCTGCCGGAGGGCTGGGTGAGCTACTCGGCGTCGGCAACGCCAAATGCGTGGGTCGGCATCGGCGCCGGCTTCTGGACCAACCAGGGCGACAGCTTTGGCGCAAACTTCCGCGTCGCGCACGGCTGGCCGCGCGATGCCTTCTTCGCCAAGGGCTCGATCGGGCAGTACACGATCGTGATCCCGTCGGAGGGTCTGGTGATCGTGCGTCTCGGCCGCTCACCGAACGCACCGCCGGAGGCGGATGGCGTGTTCGATCTCGTGCGCGATGTGGTCGCAGCGACGCGCGAGAAGGGGAAATTGGCGGGAGTGAATTAGTTACCTCTCCCCGCTTGCGGGGAGAGGTCGGATCGCCCCCGGCGATGCAAAGCATCGTCCGGCGCGATCCGGGTGAGGGGGTACAGGTCTCTCGAAAATCTCATCTCGGGAGAGAGGCCCCTCACCCCAACCCTCTCAGCGCGAGCGAAGCTCGTCGCGGCCCCGTAAGAACGGGGAGAGGAAGAAGAGCCGACTACCTCCCCAGCTCCGTCGCCTTGGCCACGCGGTCGAACCGCTCCAGCGTCATGATCGCATCTGCGAATCTCTCCGCGCGCGCGTTCAGCACCGGGCGCGCCAGCGTCAGGAACTTCTGCTGCATCGCCTGCGCGTCGGGGAACGAGGTCGGCTCGCCCGAGGGATCGGCATAGAGGCGCTCATGTACGCCATCGTCGGTGGTGATGCTGACGCGGGCGCCGAACGGATGGGTGCGGCCGACCTCGAGGCGGTCGTCCTGCACCACGTCGAACTTGTCGGCGAGCGCGTCGATCGCGGCATCGCCGAGGCGGTTGTAGTCGTCCCAGCCGAAGCTGCCCTGGTCCAGCGCGAGCGCGCCGGTGAAGAACATCGAGAACTGGCCGCCGACGATCGAGCGCGGATGACGCTTGGTCGCGGCATCGCCGGTCAGCGTGATGCCATTGCGGTGCAGCCCGATCTCGACGCGCTTGACCTGGTCGGGCGTCAGATTGTGCTCGCGCCGCATCGCGATCAGCGCGTCGATCGCGGCATGGGTGTAGCGGCAGCTCGGATACGGCTTCACGCCAATCTTCATGGTCTCGTAGGTCTTGCCGAGCTCGGCGACCGCCTTGTCCGGATGCGCATCGTCGGTGTAGCCGGCGAGCAGGCCGTGCTTGCCCTCGACCGATTCGGTCGAGCCGACGAAATCGTTGCGCGCCAGCGTCGCGGCGATCACGCCGTTCATCGCGGCCGCGCCGACCTGGTAGCGCTTGTTCCAGGCGCCGTTGACGAGAAATTGCAGCGAGCCCGCGGCCTGGCTGCCGGAGACGCCGAAGGCGGCGATGATCTGCTTCTCGGAGAGGCCGAACAGCTTGCCGGCCGCCGCTGCCGCGCCATAGGTGCCCGCGGTCGCGGTCGGATGGAAGCCGCGCGCGTAATGCGAGGTCGGATCGAGCGCGTTGCCGAGCCGGCAGCAGACCTCATAGCCCGCCACGATCGCGGTCAGCACGTCGCGCCCGGAGGCGCCGACCATCTCGCCGACGGCGAAGGCGGCCGGAACGACCGGCGCGCTCGGATGCAGCGAGGAATCCGCATGCGTATCGTCGAAATCGAGGGAGTGGCCAAGCGCGCCGTTGAGGAGGGCCGCGACCGCCGGTGTCCAGGTCTTGGTGTCGCCGAATACGGTGGACTCGCCCTTGGTGTCGAGCGCAAGTGCCTCCAGCATCTTCAGGATCGACGGGGTGGATTCCGCCTCACGCCTGGCCCGGATAGCGCTGCCGAGGAAATCCAGTGTCAGCACTTTTGCGCGATCCAGCACCTCCGCCGGAATATCCTGGTATTTCAGATTGAAGACATAGGCGGCGAGCGTTGCGGTTTCGTGGGCCATCGTGTTTCCTCGTTTTGGCGCGCAAATTAGGCGGGCTGATTTGGCCTTTCAAGCGGCCTCGGGGCCGTGGGCATCAGCTATGCTTTTGGACCGTTTGAGCGGGTTGGGCCGGGATATTTGACGATGGTTCTCGCAAGGCAGCTGGTCGAACGCATCCTGTCGCGAAAGACGCAATTGGGGTTGGCTGTGCGGGTCACGGTGGCGGCTACCGCCGCTTATGCGATCGCCACCGCGCTGCATCTGTTGCTGCCGCTCTGGGCCGTCCTGACCTCCATCATCGTGACGCAGATGAGCGTTGGACGCTCGCTCAAGGCGACGAGGGACTACATGCTCGGAACCGTTGGCGGCGCGATCTATGGTGGCGCCATCGCGGTGCTGATTCCGTATTCCAGCGAGCTGGGCCTGCTGGGGTTGCTGGTACTGGCCGTGGCGCCGCTTGCCTTTGTCGCATCGATCTATCCGAGTCTGAACGCTGCGACGGTGACGGCTGTGATCGTGCTCGTGCTTCCGACCATGCATCATGCCGATCCCATGGCGTCGGCGATCGACCGCGTCAGCGAGGTCGCGGTCGGCGCCATCACCGGGCTGCTCGTTTCCTTCCTGGTGCTGCCCTCGCGCGCGGTGCGGCAGATCCGCGCCAGCGCGGCCACGCTGCTCGAACTGATCGCGGACGCCTTCACCGAATTGCTTGCGGGTCTGACGCGCGGCCGTGACAACGACGCGCTGCACCGGATCCAGGACGGCATCGGCACCGCGATTGTCGGCCTCAACGCCATCGGCAGTGAGGCCGAGCGCGAGCGTGCCGCGCGGCTGTCGAGCGGCCCGGACACCGGCCCGCTGCTGCGAACCATCCTGCGGCTGCGCCATGACGTCGTAATGATAGGCCGCGCCACTGTGGTGCCGCTGCCGATCGAGGTGCAGACCCGGCTAGCGGCCCCGCTGACAGAAGTCTCGACCGTGATTGCGAGCTTTCTCCGCTCCGCCGCCGCGGCTTTGCGCGAGGGCGCCGGCGCGCCAGCGATCCATCCCGTGCACGTCGCGCTTCAGCACTACGCCGAGGCAGTCGCCGGCGTCCGGCAGGACGGCCTTATTCGCGGCCATCCAGGCGACACCGCGGAGCGCTTCTTCGCGCTCGGCTTCTCGCTGGAGCAGATGCACCAGAATCTCTGCGATCTCGACCGCGTCGTCGGCGAATGGTCGGAAGCGGCGGCCGACAAGCCCGCGCGCGTGGCGAAGTGAGCTGCGGACTCATCAACATCGGCTACCGACAGAAAAGCGGACGTTGTCTAGCTCGGCTGTGATTGGGCAGCTTGTGCCTCCGAGAGGAAGCGTGCCGATCGTTTGATCTCTGGTTGTGGCTGTGATGCGCTCTCGATAATTAGGTCAGCCATTTTGACGATTCAGACTGGCAGGCGCGCAAAAGCAACGGCTCATTGAGATGCAATCGCCTGAAGACAATCTCGGTGCTGCGACAACAGGACGCGTCACTCTCTTTTAGTTGATTGAATTGCGAATGGCAGGACAGGACAGATTGGGTGAGGGCAGCATCAAACTGAAAGGGCCACAGTCATGAGGACCACTGTAGTTGCCACCACCGCGCTAGTGATTTCCTTCGCGTGCGTTGGAATCGCTTCAGCAGACTCGGTCACCATCACACGGACCGGGGTCGATGCGTTCGGCAATAATCGAAAGGTGACCCAGAGCGTGGATAATTTCGGCAACCGGCGTACAGTCGTCCAGAGAGAGTCCGACAACGGCTTCGTCCGTTGCAAGACCGTGACCCTCAGCAGCAGCACTGCCAACGGCGACTCGGCTTCCCGCACCATGCATCGCTGCGCGCCTGATTTCTGATCCAGATGGCTCTGCGCGGTGAGATCTGGAATTGAGGCAGCGACGAGAACTACCGTCTGGACGACGCACTGAGATCGGACTGGTCGGCATTCGCGTAGCTTGCGTGAAGTATGTGCGGACGGAGAAGAAGAGGTCGACGGACAGCGTCATCGGGCCGGCTCCACGATGCATCCCATCATGCCGCGGACCACGAGCTTGTGGAAGGGCATGATGAGGGTGAGGTAGGTCCGGCCGAGGAGATTATGCGTCCGCACCAGCGTGGTCGATGTGACCTGACGGTCCGCCGCATGGCCGGTCACGTCGATCACGATGCGAAAATCGAGGTGATGGTCATTGAAGCCGGCGACCAGCCGCTCCGGCGTCTCGCTCAGCACTGGAAACAGGCCGATCAGGCCGCCGGGCGCCGGCTCGCCTTCGCCCGATGTCTTCAGCCCTAACGGCGCGACCGCGATGTTGCGCAGGCGCAGCAGCGCATCGATCCAGCGCGGCCCGTGCAGCACCATCCTTGTGCAGGCCTCGCGGGCATTGACCGGTGTCGAGCCGATCTCCAAGCGGAAAGCGTCGATGAACTGTGCACCGGCCAGCAGCGTGCCGGCGTCGATCTCGGGTGTGACTTCGCGAACTGTTCCGGTCATCCCGCCAGTCTGCGCGTCAGCATCCTGAAGCGCAAGATCAGCAGGCCGGCATAGACGAACGATCCGATCGACAGCCCGATCCAGACGCCGACCGCGCCGAGGTCGGCGTGGAAGGCCAGCATCCAGGCGATGGGGAAGCCGACGCACCAATAGCCGATCGCCGCGAACACCAGCGTCATTTTGGTGTCATTGATGCCGCGCAGTGCGCCGCCCATGATGGTCTGCAGCGCATCGGCGATGAAGAAGGTCGCGCCGACCAGGAGCAGCGTCGCGGTCAGCTCGACGGTTGGCGCGCTGGCCTCGCCGCTGCCGAAGAACAGCCGCCCCAATTCATAGCGGCCGAGGATGATCGCGACGGTCAGCGCCGCGACGAGCGCGATCCCGAGCAGCGTCGCCACAAGGCCTGCGCGCCTGACGCCCTCCGGCTGGTTGCGTCCGAAGGCGTGGCCGACGCGCACGGTTGCAGCCATGCCGATGCCGAGCGGGACCATGAACAACACGGCCGTAACCTGGAGCGCGATCTGGTGCGCGGCGAGCGCCGTGGTCGAGATCAGCCCCATCAGCAGCGCAGCCGAGGAGAACAGGCCATACTCCAGCAACAGGGAGAACGAGATCGGGGCGCCGATCGCGATCAGTTGACGCATCAGGGGCCAGTCGATCCGCCAGAGATGGGCGAGCGGATGATAGTCGGCGAGCGGCTTGCGCCACGCCGCGATGGCAAGCGCGGCGACGAAGGTGCCGAGATTGACAAGGCTGGTGGCGAGCCCTGCGCCGAGCAGGCCGAGCTCTGGCAGGCCGAACAGGCCGTGGATCAGGCAATAGACCAGCGCGACATTGGCGGGGACCGCCGCGATGGTAATCCATAGCGGCGCCTGCGGCCGATTCACCGCGCTCATCATGCTGCGCAGCGCGATGAAGCCGAGCGCCGGCGCGATGCCCCAGGCCAGTCCGTTCAGATAGCGCTGGGCGAGGCCGGCTGAATGCGGCGCCTGTCCGAGCGCAAGCAGAATGTGCTCGCCATAGAGCGGCGAGGCCATCATTGGCAACGAGATCAGGAGCGCGACCCACAGGCCGACGCGCAAGGAGCGGCGGATGCGCCTGAAATCACCGGCGCCATACGCCTGCGCGGCCAGCGGCGAGACCGCAGCCATCAATCCGAGCCCGAAGGTGAAGCTGACGAAATAGACCGTATGCGCCAGCGCGGCCGCGGCGACCGCATCCTCGCCGAGCCTCCCGATCAGTACGAGATCACTCGTGATCATCGCGATCTGCCCGAGCTGCGTCAGCATCATCGGCACGGCCAGCCGCAGTGTCTCGACGAACTCTTCGGCGAGATGATTAGGTGGCACGCCGGCTTGCGGCTGCGGACGAGGTTGAACGGTGTCGAGCATGGCCGGTCAATAGCACAGACACACGTCGAAAACATGGCTCTGAAAACATGGCTCTCGTGTCCCGGACGCGCAAAGCGCGAGCCGGGACCCAGAAGCCGCGGGCGCGGGCTTTTGCCGCATGGGCCCCGGCTCAGCAGCGCATCATTTGCGTGCTGCGCAGCGTCTGGGGCACGAGACCATTTTCAGATTGAAGACGGATCGCCTCAGCTCTTCCGCTCAGGCACGCGCTTGATCTTCGCGCCGAGCGCGTTCAGCCGTTCCTCGATGCGCTCGTAGCCGCGCTCGATCTGGTCGGCGTTGTTGATGGTCGATGTGCCCTGGGCGCAGACTGCGGCGAGCAGCATCGCCATGCCGGCGCGGATGTCGGGCGAGGTCATCACTGCGCCGTGCAGCCGGCTGGGTCCGGCGATGATGGCGCGGTGCGGGTCGCACAGCACGATGCGCGCGCCCATCGCTATCAGCTTGTCGACGAAGAACATCCGCGATTCGAACATCTTCTCGAACATCAGGATAACGCCATCGCATTGCGTGGCAGTGACGATCGCGATCGACATCAAGTCGGCCGGGAAGGCGGGCCAGGGCTGGTCCTCCAGTTTCGGCACGTGGCCGCCGAAATCGTCCTGGATCTTCAGTGTCTGGTTGGCGGGCACGATGATGTCGTCGCCTTCGACGCGGCAGACGATGCCGAGCCGCTCGAAGCCCATGCGGATCGAGCGCAGATGCTCGACGCCGGCGCGTGTGATGCGAAGCGGCGAACGCGTCACGGCGGCAAGGCCGATCAGCGAGCCGACCTCAATATGGTCGGGCTGGATCCTGTAAATCGCAGAGCCCAGCGTCGCCGGGCCATGGATGATCATGGTGTTGGTGCCGATGCCCTCGATCTTGGCGCCGAGCGCGACCAGGAAGTTGGCGAGGTCCTGCACATGCGGTTCGGAGGCCGCGTTGCGCAAATAGGTGATGCCGTCGGCAGCGACGGCCGCGACGAGCGCGTTCTCGGTCGCGGTGACGCTCGGCTCGTCCAGGAACACGTCCGCGCCGGCGAGCTTGGCCGCACGGAACTCCAGCCGGTCCGTCGCGGTGACCTTGGCCCCTAACTGTTCGAGCGCGAGCACATGCGTGTCCAGACGGCGGCGGCCGATGACATCGCCGCCCGGCGGCGGCAGCATCACCTCGCCGCAACGCGCGAGCAGGGGGCCTGCAAGCAGGATCGAGGCGCGAATGCGGACGCACAGCTCCGGATCGAGATCGGCGGAGCGGATGTTCTTGGCGTGGATGTGAAGCGTATTGCGGGCGGTCCATTCGGCGGACGCGCCGACCGAGCAGATCAGTTCCACCAGCGTCTCGGTGTCGCGGATGCGCGGCACGTTCTCCAGCGTCACCGGGTGCTCGGTGAGCAGCGCGGCGGCGATGATCGGGAGTGCCGAATTCTTGTTGCCGGACGGCTCGATCGAGCCCGAGAGCCGGTGACCGCCCTCGACGATGTACTGAATGGGCGCCACTGAGGTCCCTCGCTGTCCTGTTTCGGTTGGCCGGGCGGCTTCTGCGAGGCAGAAACTACAGAGGATTTCGGGCGATATCAATTTGGCCGCCGACCGCCCCCTGGCGAGTCGGGGCGCATGGAAGCCTGACTCTGTTGCCAGAAGTTGTGCAATAATATCAACGGCGACTAAAATCAATCCAACATAGATCTCTGACCCGAACAACGTAAATTCCTGGCTGCAACCTCCGATCTAACGCGCCATCCTGACGCTGCACCGCGCGGCACCATTTTCTGTTGGTATTGGTGACGGACGGCGGCGTCGGGCATTCGTCTAGCGCGTGCGGCGTGCTGTGACGCGCTGTTGCGGCCCCCGGCCGGCACCTCGTCGACAGTCCTCAACCATATGTCAACGCTCCAGTCACGCGCGGCCGACAGGTTTGGGGTCCGGCCCTTCGAACGTTGGGCGAGCAATGTTCGTGCGGCTCAGTAAATTCGAACGACCGCCGATGCTCGGATAAGCCAGCGGGAGCAGACTGGCTTCATGGAGATATCTCGCTGCAACTGACGGCACGATGTAGCCTATGACAAAGCCTAGACTTCCCGAGAGCAAAAGGAAGCCGGCTCTCACCTCCACAGCGGGACTGGACTTCTCCAACCAGCCGAGCCAAGGCGCAATGTGGAATATAATGATTTGAAAGGTAATGGTTCCCGCGAGCATAAGCAGTCCAATGACTACTCCGTCACGAACCCGCCGCCGCCGAAGATCGTCGAACCGTGACCGAAGATGTTGATCAATCAGCCAACTGACCCCGACGGTCATCAGCAGGAAGGAAAACGAGCTTACCAGGGTTGGCAATTTGACAGCGAACGGCATCGGCACCGTGATCCGGAAGATAAAGAGAATTGCTGCGCCACTCAAATATGATGCGATCCCGTAGACGATATAGGACGGCCATGGGAGCGAGTACAAAGAAGGTCGCGCAAAATTCGACGCGATCTTTGGACAGATCGCCCAACTGATTGCCACCGTCTGCGAGATGGCATGGACGCAGGCAAACAGGGCAAGCGGGGTAGTTGGTATCGGGGACGCGTCGCCAGAAAACGGCGTTACCAGGATTGGAACCGAGAATAGGATAAAGTCCAAAACGAAAACAGTGATCCACGGTCGAATTGGAAGCGTGGGTGGAATTGATGCTGAGTACCCGAACGACCTTAGGATCTTCTCCTGCCTATCCGAATAGGGCTCACTGAACAGTACTAACTCAGCAATCAAACGGCGGTAGCGAGTGAGTACACTGTCCGATTCCTCGACCACGAAATTCGAAACTGCAACGGCCACGCCCTCGGCCTTTTCGGGAGCTTGCCCAGCGGTGTCGTCGATCAGGAGCAACGCTCGGGCGGATCGACGAACGAGCCTTCGAAAATCTGTCTCGAGCTCCGACCAGACTTTGCTGCGCCCGCGCCAAAATTCATGCTGTCGGCGTTGGCTTGCGAACCCAACCAGCACGAGCTCTGAAATGCGAGCCCGGAGGGTTCTCGGAACTCGCGATCTGTCAGACAGCTTCTGCAACCGCCGCCGAACCAAACACACTTCGGAGAGCGACTGCGTCGCTCCCTTCGAAAGGAAGGTTATCGCATGGGAAGAAACACCGTAGGAGGAAAGCTCTTTGGTAACTTCGGATTCCGCAGCGTGACTAGCGCTGAACCCGCTGACCGCGAGGGATGCGACGACCCGCTCGCGGGCCTCTGGAAATCGTGCCAGTCTGTGTGCAAGAGATTGCATACTGTCTAAGATGTGTCGCGTTAGCGCAAGGTTCGGCATCAAGAGCCTAACGCTTAATGCAGATATGAGGGCCGCCCAGATAATGGCCTGCTCATCCGCGCTGCAATCCTCTCCGCAATTCGGGCAGATCCAGCACTTGGCCATGTCGTTGGGGCCGTACTCGATCACCATCATGAGGGGATATGCTGAAAGCAGGAGAATGACGTATATCGCCAGGATCCCGCAGATATGCATCGACAAGGACCAGAAATAGCGCTGCGGCGACACGGCACGGCGGATCGTCTCAACCTCATGAGGCGCGTGGAAATGCAGGTAAGCCCAGGCAGCAACTAAGACGCCGAGTCCGACTGCGACAACAATTGCCTGAACAAGCTCTATTCTCATTTGCGACCCCTTAGGATCCAAGCGAGTGCGGCCGCACGACCACGCCATCCTTGTTCTGCATGTAGAGAACCGGTGTTATCCACTCGGAAAAACCGAGGTGGAGAAGCTCAAGCCTGGTGAACACCATTGCCTGGTGAAGAGGAACTCCGAGCGTCAAGTTGTTGAAGAATGCGGGGCTAAACTGGGTCGCCATAACGTCGCTGACGTCAAATTGCATCGCTACAACTCCCGCGATGCTTCCGCCCCGCACCAGGTTTTCTGCCGTACTTGCAAAACGATCGCCGTCTTGAACGTGGGCTCCTCTGCATGAGTTCAAGATGACGAGTTTAGGGCCCAAAGGTTGCGTTAGGAGGCCCTTCAATACATTAGCATGGAGTAGTTCGTGGCCGTTTCCTCCATCCTCTTCGAGTACGATATGAGATGGGAGTCCATGCCCAATGAACAGAAAGACATCCCATCGAGCGCCATTGTCTCCCTGCGCCAGTCGTCTCTTCAGCTCTCTGTAGGTGCCCGCAGCAGTCCAGCACAACTTCACTTCGCTGGTGGATCGCAAGGCTTCTTCTAGGCCAGCTTGTTCCGCGTCGGCGTCCAATTCGTCGGGCGTCCCCACGAATTCCTTTGGCGCCGAGATCATTCCGAGAACACGGATAGGCGGCTTATCGTAAATGTGAAGGTCTTCGTCCTGCATCGTTGCGGCACGCGCAAACGGGGTTGCCCCATACAAGCAAAGATGGAAATTGCCACGCTTGTCGAACAAGGTTTCCCACGGAACGTAAGCGAGTTCGGGCGGTTCGACGAGGAGCTTGATGGGTAAATTCGCGCCTGAGATGCGCTGCGCCTTTGCGAGAGATTCCCTGTAAAGGGCGTACACCTCTTGCTGAAAGAGGCAGTCGAACAGCTTCGTGCCGATCTCTTGAATGTTCTTGACGTCTGCGCCTGCGGTAAACCCGTAGCCGCCACCCCTGACTGCTAGTGCTGGCTCGCCATGATCCAAAATAGTTTCGCAATGCGGTGAGGGATTCGTGCCCGTCACCTTCGTCCGAGCCGATAATCGGCTCCTGAGGCCCTCAGTTGTCGTCAGGATTGATCTCTGAAGGGGCTGGAGTTTTTCGCGAAGATCGTCCGGCAGCATGCCGAGATCGGCGTCGGTAACTTTGCTGTCAAGCTGGGCAAAAACCTTGTACGCACCCGGCCCCCCGGTGATGCGTAACTTCAATACTGGTGAACTCATAGCAACCACCTTGATGTCAGTCGCTAGATTCGTTCTCTCGGCTAAAGTGCTTCCCTGTTTGTTTGGATTGCCGAAGTCACCTGTACGAGTAAAGCATGCTAACACAACTCGCTATGTGAATTGCTTCACACCGACGCTATGTTGTTTTACTCGCACTGTGTTTCGCGGTGCCCGCATTGGGCTCTGCTCGCAGATGTGTCGGTCATCATGACGTTTCGCCACGAATGAAAGCGTTTTGCGGCCAACATAGATGGATGGCGGCCCGGAACTCACGACACTGTAGCTAAGGGGCACATCGCCGTACTCATGGTCACCGACCCTGCGATCATCCGGGTGGGGCCGAACGCCGATCGGCAGGCGGGCGCCAGGGCGTTCGCCTATTCGCGTCGGCGCGCGGCGTGAGGGGCGTCTGCGACCGACTAGTGTCGCGTTGCCAATCTTGGGCGATCGATTCGCGGAGACGCCGTCCTTGGTGATACCGAGACAGCCGTTAGTAACAGCCCCTCAGGTCAGCGCCGCCAGAGGCTGGCTCGGCTGGACTCAGGAATACCTGGCGAAGCAGGCGGTATCTCAAAGCACACGTGTCGAGCACGGACGCTCCTGATTCGGGCCTTAACCGCTTACGCTCATGCGACTTCGGGCACCGCGTTTCAGAGACGACGCATTGGCTCCTGTCCCACGTTGGCGTCTTCACGACCTCGAGTCGCAGCTACAACCGTTGGCCGGCGTCCTAGAACGGGTTCTTTTTGCCTACGTCCTTCGACAGGGTCCCGGGCACCAAGGTGGCGACGGCCTGACGATGCTTGCTGCACTCCCGGGCAAGATCCGGGCCGCTGAGGTTATCCATGCCTGACGCCGTCAGGCCTTTCTGAGCGGCCTGCCAGGCGGTGTCGCGCGTCGCCTTCGGCACGCCAATCTCGTTCAGGCTGGATGCAATCTTGTCCTTCATCGCCGCGATTTCGGGCGCCTGGAAGGCCTCGCCCCGATCAGCGCAGAAATCGGCCAGCGCGAAGGCGGTCAGCAAGATCATCGTCGCCGTGTCCATCTGGCTCTTGATCTGTTTTGCAAAAATAGGGGCCTCGATCCCGGTGCCGCCCTTTTCGATATGCTCTGCGACTACTGAGTTGAGTTCTCTGCCGGCCTCGGCCCAGGGCTCCCAGCCCTGAAAACGCCGTCGGCATGACGCTGTGCGTCAGCCAGTTCTTTTCGGTTTGTTGTTTGATGACCCTCAGGCGCTGCACTTCGGCGTCGGTCAGCTTGCCGCGCCCCTTGAGAGCCTTCAGTTCGGCCAGGATCGCCGGTCCGTTCTTGACGTCCGTGACGTCGGCTTGAGGGGGTGACTGCGCGAGAGCGGTAGGTGAAGCAGTGGCAAGGCTCAGCAGCACAAAGACGATACGCGCGTAGTTCATCGAATTCTTCCAGCCAGTTATCCTACTTCGGATAGAGGCTGGAACCTGCGCGGTCAATCAGCGGCTAGAGCCGCCTAGATATCGATCGTCGCGCTGAGGGAGTGTTCCTGGATAAAGTCGCGGCGCGGCTCGACCACGTCGCCCATCAGCTTGGTGAAGATATCGTCGGCCTCGTCGACCTCCTTGACCTTCACCTGCAGGAGCGAGCGCACGTCGGTGTCGAGCGTCGTCTCCCAGAGCTGCTCCGGGTTCATCTCGCCGAGACCTTTGTAGCGCTGCAGCGTGATGCCCTTGCGGCCGGCCTCGGTCACCGCTTCGAACAGGTCGACCGGTCCATGGACCATGTGCTCGCTGTCCTTCCGCCGCAGCTTGCCGGAGCGCGCATAGACGTCCTGGAGTTTCGTCGTGTACTCGTCGAGCTTGCGGGCTTCGGCCGAGCCGAGGAACGCATCGTCGATGATTGCCGCTTCCTTGACGCCGCGCACGGTGCGCTCGAACTGGAAGCCCTGGCCCTCGACGAATTGACCGACCCAGCCGCGTTCGACCTCCTCGGCCTGGTTGTCCAGCCGGCTCGCGATGTATTGCGCCGCCGCGGCAGCGTTCTCGGGATTGCCGTAGATCGACTTGTTCAGCACGCCGGTGATGGCGGCCTGCTCGATGACCTTGCGATTATAGCGGCTGTGCAGATTGCGCAGGATGCTGCGGACGACGCGGGCGTCGTCAACCAGCGCGCGCAAATCGCGCCCCGTTCGGTCGCCGCCGGTGCCGGGGACGAAGACGCAATCGTCGAGCCCGGCGTCGATCAGATAGTCCTCCAGCGCCCGCTCGTCCTTCAGATACTGCTCGGACTTGCCGCGCGAGACTTTATAGAGCGGCGGCTGGGCGATATAGAGATAGCCGCCGTCGATGATGTCGCGCATCTGCCGGTAGAAGAAGGTCAGCAGCAGCGTGCGGATGTGGGCGCCGTCGACGTCGGCGTCCGTCATCACGATGATCTTGTGATAGCGCAGCTTCTCGACCGAGAACTCGTCGCTGATGCCGGTTCCGAGCGCGGTGATCAGCGTGCCGATCTGCTCGCTCGACAGCATCTTGTCGGGGCGGACGCGTTCCACGTTGAGGATTTTGCCGCGCAGCGGCAGCACCGCCTGGAATTCGCGGTTGCGGCCCTGCTTGGCGCTGCCGCCTGCCGAGTCACCCTCGACGATAAAGAGTTCGGATTTCGCAGGATCCTTTTCCTGGCAGTCGGCGAGCTTGCCGGGCAGCGAGGAGACCGAGAGCGGGCTTTTGCGCGTCAGCTCGCGCGCCTTTCGCGCGGCTTCGCGGGCAGCGGCGGCCTGGATCACCTTGCCGACGATCATCTTGGCTTCTGAGGGGTGCTCCTCGAACCAGGCCTGGAGCGCCTCGTTGAGCACGTTCTCGACCACGGGGCGCACTTCCGAGGACACCAGCTTGTCCTTGGTCTGCGACGAAAACTTCGGATCGGGCACCTTCACCGACAAAACGGCGGTGAGGCCTTCACGGCAGTCGTCACCGGTCAGCGCGATCTTTTCCTTCTTGGCGTTGGCCTCGGCATAGCCGTTGACCTGGCGCGTCAGCGCGCCGCGGAAGCCGGCGAGATGCGTGCCGCCGTCGCGCTGCGGGATGTTGTTGGTGAAGCACAGCACGTTCTCGTGGTAGCTGTCGTTCCACCACAGCGCGGCCTCGACGCCGATGCCGTTGGCTTCAGCGCGCACCATGATCGGCGTCGGCACGATCGCCTTCTTGTTACGGTCGAGATATTTGACGAACTCCTCGACGCCGCCGGAATAGTGCATCTCCTCGCGCTTCTCGACTGCGTGACGCATGTCGGAGAGGGCGATGTTGACGCCGGAGTTGAGGAAAGCGAGTTCGCGCAGCCGGTGTTCGAGCGTCGCGAAATCATATTCGATGTTCTTGAAGGTCTCGGTCGAGGCGAGGAATGTTACTTCCGTGCCGCGCCTGCCTGGCGCGTCGCCGACCACCTTGAGCGGTGCGACGGCATCGCCATGGGCGAATTCGATATAGTGTTCCTTGTCGTCGCGCCAGATGCGTAAGCCCAGCTTGCTGGACAGCGCGTTCACGACGGAGACGCCGACACCGTGCAGGCCGCCGGAGACCTTGTAGGAATTCTGGTCGAACTTTCCGCCGGCGTGGAGCTGGGTCATGATGACCTCGGCCGCCGAGATGCCTTCGCCCTTGTGGATGTCGACCGGAATGCCACGGCCGTCGTCGCGCACGGTTACGGAATTGTCGGCATTGAGCACGACGTCGACGCGCGTGGCGTGGCCCGCCAGCGCCTCGTCGATCGCGTTGTCGACGACCTCGTAGACCATGTGGTGCAGGCCGGAGCCGTCGTCGGTGTCGCCGATATACATGCCCGGGCGCTTGCGGACGGCATCGAGACCCTTGAGCACGCGGATCGATTCCGCGCCGTATTCGCTCGCGTTGGAGGGCTCGTTTTCGGCACGCGGCTGCCGAGCAGGTTCTGTCATGAGTGGCCTTCGAGGATATCGCCCGAATCAGCGGCGCAAAAGGCGCTGATTTGCAGCTATTTGTGCCATGAAAGACGCATTGCGCCTAGCGCAAAGTATCTCCTGGCAACCCTTTGAGCAGATAGGGTTTTTAAGCCGCTTTTCAAGGCCTTTTAGGGCCGATTTGGGAGCCTGAAAAAAGCGCGATTCGAAGTCCCGTTTTGGGCCTCTCGGATGCCTGGTTTTTGCGGGTCCGGCAGGGTGGTTCCGAGGCGCGTGGGCGCCCCCGGAACAGCCCTTGGACCTCAATACATCTGGAGTGGCAGCACGTCTCCGGTCGGCCCCACCATCAGGCCCCAGGCATCGCCGGCGGCCACGGTGAGGGTCTCGGTGCGGGCAGGACGCCCAGGCAGGCGCAACGCGTACTGATACTTGCCCGGCGGCAGATCGAGCATCGGGCCTTTGGGCGATTGCGGGCCGCCGGCGCCGGCCGCAATCTTCACCGTTTGATTGTTGATTGTCAGTGAAGCTTCCTTGGTCCCGATATTGCCGAGCATAAGCCTCGCCTGTCCTGCCTTCGGCATGATGTCGGCCTTGGCCGCGGCCTGCGGATTCCGCAGCACCAGGCTGACCGTGGTCTCATTCCCGGCGCGGCCGAGCTTCAGCATGGCCGGTCCCTCCGGCGCGGTGAACGCCAGCTCTGCCCGCTCGGCCGTCAGGAGCGCGCCGTCGGTCTTCTCCTGCCAGCCGCGTTTGGAAAGCTCCGCACGATAGAAGGCGAGGACGTCGCTGAGTTCGGCCGGGATGCTGGCCTCGAGCTCGGTCCGGAACGACTGGTCGCTGCCGGGCAATTTCGTCGAGCTGATTCCGGTCGAGCTGTGCAGCGTCGGCACGGGGAGGGCGGCATTGGGATCTGGCTTGAGCGGCTCGGCCGATTTGGCCTGTACCGGTTTGGCTTGTGGCGGCTTCGCCGCAGCGACGATGAGGCCCGAGCCGTGGGCGCTGACATTCACCTTCGCGCCCATCTGCATCACGGTCATCGAGATCGACTTGCCGCCCTTGGAAAATTCCATCACCGCCATGTTGGGCTGGTTGATGACGGAGGGCTGCTCTTTCCAGCCGGCCGGCTTCAGCGCCGCGCGATAGAACGCGGTGAGCGCCTTCACGCTCGACGTGGCGGAGAATTCAAGCCGGCCATCGTCGCCTTCGAACTCCACGCCCTCGGCGGTTTCGGGCAGCGGCAACGACGTCTTGCTGTCGGCGAGCGCATTGAGCGGTGCATCGGACAGTGCGGCCGCCTGCACCTTGCGCCGGGCTTCGTCGGCGGCGATGACCTGCCTGGCCGCGGCTTCCGCATCGCTGAAGAACTTTTCGTCGGCCTCCTTCTTCGCCTTGGCGCGGGCGGCAAGTGCCGATTCCTTTACCTGCGCGGTCAGGCTGACCATGGTGAAATCGTATTTGCGGCCAAGCCGCAGCAGGCCGGTTTCCTCGGCCGAGGAAATCTTGATCGCGACCTCATCGCCGGGTGAGAGCGGTGCGCTTCCATCCTCCTGCCAGCCGCGCGCGGCGAGCTCGCGATGATAGAAGGCGAGCACAGCGGGCAGCTCGGCCATCGCAGCGGCCGACATCTCGCGTTTGTCGGAGCTTGCGCTGCCGAGACTCTTGGCTGTCTTGGTCGGATTCGGCCGCGGCAGGCCGGCAAGATCGCCATCGGCCTTGAGCTCGCCGGGTAAGGCGAACGGCGCGACCCGGATGTCGACATTGGTGCGGCCGTCGTCGCGGCGCGTCAGCGTCAGCATGACCGGCTTCTGCCGGTAGAAGCCGGTCTCCTGGCTGTCCGGATGCGCGTAGAACGCGCGCACGCCGTTGGGAACGGTCTCATCCAGGCTGGTCGTCCAGCGGGCGGCGGTTTCCGGCGTGAGCTTCTGCCAGCCGATCGCAGCCATCTCGCGGCTGTAGAAATCCGACGTCGCATCGAGCGCGCCGGGTGCGATGCAGCCGAGATAGGGCCGGGTCCCGTCGAACATGATGTCGCTCGCGCCTTCGGGAAACGGCACGTTCGAATAGATCCGGTCAGTCGTGTAGGTGACCACCGACTGGTCCGGCCGGCCGAGGGCTTGCGTGAAATGAACGGAAAGGCCCTGCCGTCCTTTCCTAAACTTCAGCGTGGTGCTCTTCTCCTCCAGAGGCATAGGGCACCCAGCTGTTGGCGCTGAGCAATTTGCGGACTGCGGGCAATGTCACCGCCTGCGGCGTCGGCACGCGATATTCCACGCGGTAGGGATCGGGGCGCGAGGTGTCCTCCACCGCACCCTCGAGCTGCGGCAGCGCGTGGACATCGACGATACCCTCGTCGGCGGCAGCCGCGATCGAGCAGCTCGCCACCAGGAAGAGGCCGCATGCAAGCAGCCGCCATCGTGCCGGGATTTGCGTCCCGCGCCGGATCGTCGACATCGTCAAAACTCCTGAATTTCGCACACCGCCCTGGCTCGCGCGCGATTGTGACGGCTGCGACACCGTCGGCGCGGCCTCAGACGACTAGTCGCGGCGGAAACCCGTGAGGTTCAAAGAGCGTGCAGCGCTCAATACAGCTGGAGCGGCGACCACAGGTCTCCGTCGGGCCCGATCGTGACTTCCCAGGCATCGCCGGCCAACAGCTCGATCGTTGTGTCGCGGTCCGGGTGGCCCTCGACCTTCAATGCGTAGGCGTACTTGCCCGGCGGCAGATTGAACAGCGGAGCCTCAGGGCGTTCCTTGCCGGCGCGGGCGGGGAGCGTGACGGACTGGTTGTCGAGGGTGAACACGGCGTCCTTGTCGCCGAGATTGGTGAACATCAGCGCCGCCCGGCCGGGCTTGGGCATGACGTGCGCTCTGGTCGCGGCATCCTGGTTTCGCTGCACAAGATGGACCGAGGTGCTGCTGTCCGTGCGGACGAGCTCCAGCGCCGCCGGCCCCAGCGGAGAGGCGAAGGCGAGCCGGACGTGATCGGCGGCGACCACCGCGCCATCGTGCTGTTCCTGCCAGCCGAGCTTTCCGAGCTCTGTGCGGTAGAAGGCGAGGACGTCGCTGAGGTCCGCGGGGATGCGGGCTGTGAGCTTGGTCCGGAGCGGGGCTGCGATGCCGGGCATCTTGGTGGTGTGGGTTCCTCTGAAGCTGTAGCGGGTCGGCGCCGGCAGGGCGGCATCGGGATCCGGCTTGAGCTCGGCCGAAATCAGCGGCGACAGATGCGGCACCCAGGCGCTGGCGCTTGCTGCGAGCATGCAGATCGCGAGCAAGAAGAGGCCGCACGCAAACGCCGGCCATCGTGCCGGAGCTTGCGCCCCGGGGCCTTACCGTCCGCATCTCACTCTCCAGGGATGTCGCACGTTTCGAGTGTCATCGCGCGATTGCAGCGGCTGCGACACGCCGGCGCGGCCTCAGACAGCTAGTCGCGGCGGAAAACGGTCCGGTTCAATGGGGAAGTCTAGCGCCGGGCCGACACCCGCCCGCTCTCGACGTCAAAGACCTCGCCGCCGGCGCCAATCTCGGCAAACGCGGCCGGGTCCGCGCCGGTCAGCCAGACCTGTGCGCCGAGCTTGCGCAGCTCGTCGAACAGCGCCGCGCGCCGGTTCGGATCGAGATGGGCGACGACCTCGTCGAGCAGCAGCAGCGGTACGATGCCGGTCATCTCGGCGACCAACGTCGCATGCGCCAGCACGAGGCCGATCAGCAGCGCCTTCTGCTCGCCGGTCGAGGCATCGCGTGCCGGCATGCTTTTCGGCGCATAGATCACCTGGAGATCGGTGAGGTGCGGGCCGTCGGTGGTGCGGCCGGCAATGGCGTCGCGCGGTCGGTTGTCGCGCAGGATCTGGCGGTAGCGGTCCTCGACCGACGTCGCGGTCTCGGTGAGCAGCGCGTTCTCCATCCAGCCGTCGAGCGCAATTTGCGCCGAGGGAAAGGCGGATGCCTGTGCGCGCGAATTCAGCATCCCTGTCAGCCGCGCCGCGGTCTGGCCGCGCGTTGCCGCGACCGCGACCGCAAGCTCCGCGGTCTCGCGCTCGATCGCATCACACCAATGGTCGTCGTAATTGCGCGTCTCGAGCAGGCGGTTGCGAGAGCGCAAGGAGCGTTCGAGCGCGTTGATGCGGCTGGAATGCTCGTTGTCGAGGGCGAGCACCAGGCGGTCGAAGAAGCGCCGCCGCTCGGAGGCCGCGCCCATGAACAGCCCGTCCATCGCCGGCGTCAGCCACACCATGCGGATGCGGTCGCCGAAGGCGGCCGCTGAATTGACCGGCTCGCGGTCGATGCGGCAGCGCCGGCTGACCGCGGCATCAGTGCGCGGCGCGTCGATGCCGGTGCCGAGCGTGGCGAGCCCGAGCGCGCCCTCGACCTGCGCCGAGACTGCCCAGGAGCCGTCGCCCTGATTGTCGGCAACGTCTTCCAGCGTGGCGCGCCGCAAGCCGCGACCCGGCGAGAGGAACGAGATCGCCTCGATGCAATTGGTCTTGCCCGCCCCATTCGGCCCGACCAGCGCCACCATGTCAGCCGCCGTCTCGAGCCCCGCCGCCCGGTAATTGCGAAAATGCGTCAGCGTCAGGCGATGAATGCGGGAGGGGGTCATGTTATCTTCGTCATTGCCGGGCTTGACCCGGCAATCCATCGCCCGCGTCAGCAGGCAATTTCATCATATAGGTCTTGCCACGCGGGATTGTTCTTCACGATCAGATCGATCTTCCACTCGCGTGACCAGTGTTTCATGTTCTTTTCGCGCTGAAGGGCAGCGGCGATTGTTTCGTGCGCCTCGAAATAGACCAGAGTCTTCACCCCGTAACGTTTGGTGAAGCCGTCTGTCAGACCTTCGCGATGTTCGTAAACGCGTCGGACCAGATTGTTCGTGACGCCGATGTAGAGTGTTCCACCGGGCTTGCTGGCGAGAATGTACACCCATTAGGTCATCTTGTTCGATGGATGGCCGGGTCAAGCCCGGCCATGACGAGAGGGAGAAATATCCTCACACCCGCATCGGCATCAGCACGTAGAGGGCGCTCTTGTCGTCGCGGTCCTGGACCAGGGTCGGCGAGCCGGGGTCGGCGAGCTTGAGAATTGCGACGTCGCCTTCGATCTGGGCGGCGATGTCGAGCAGATAGCGCGAGTTGAAGCCGATATCGAGGGCGTCCGAGGCGTATTCGACCTCGAGCTCTTCGGTCGCGCTTCCGGAATCCGGATTGGTCACCGACAGCACCAGCTTGCCCGCCGACAGCGACAGTTTTACCGCGCGGCCGCGCTCGCTCGAAATCGTCGAAACGCGGTCGACCGCGTTCTCGAAATCCTTCTTGTCGACGACGAGTTCCTTGTCGTTGCCCTGCGGGATGACGCGGCCATAATCGGGGAAGGTGCCGTCGATCAGCTTCGAGGTCAGCACCACATTGCCGATGATGAAGCGGATCTTGGCCTGCGACAGCTCGATCGTCATCTCGGCCTCGGTGTCCTCGATCAGGCGCTGCACCTCGCCGACGGTCTTGCGCGGCACGATCACGCCGGGCATGCCGGCCGCTCCCTGCGGCTGAACCAGATCGAGCTGGGCGAGGCGGTGGCCGTCGGTGGCGACGCCGCGCAGGGTCGCGGCAGTGGCGGTGCCGGCGGCGTGCAGATAGATGCCGTTGAGATAATAGCGCGTCTCTTCGGTCGAGATCGCGAACTGGGTGCGGTCGATCAGCCGCTTGACGTCCTTGGCGGCGAGCGAGAACGAATGCGACATGTCGCCGGCCGCGAGATCCGGGAAATCATTCTCCGGCAGGGTCTGGAGCGTGAAGCGCGAGCGGCCGGCGCGGATCGCCAGCACGGCGCGGTCGCCGTCGGCCTCGAGCACGATCTGCGAGCCGTCCGGCAGCTTGCGCACGATGTCGTAGAACATGTGCGCCGGCACGGTGGTGGAGCCCGCGGTCGCGGTTTCTGCGGCGAGTGTCTCCGTCACCTCGAGGTCGAGATCGGTCGCCTTGAGCGATAATTTCGCGTTCTCGGCGCGGACCAGCACGTTGCCGAGGATCGGAATCGTGTTGCGGCGCTCGACCACGCGGTGGACATGGCCCAGCGACTTCAGGAGTTGCGCGCGTTCGACCGTAACCTTCATTGCACTACCCGCCCGATCCCCAAGATGGAAAAGCGATGGAAAAGCCGGGCGGCCGGAAGCGCGCCACGGCACCGAAGACCCCGGAAAGCCGGATCATCCAGCCGATATGACCAAAGCCGCCGAGGTCGTGCAAGGTGGCGCGGAAAGCCATCCGTTTCAAGGGATTGGGGTGCAGTTCCCCACGATTTACCGGCAAAAGCAATGCCGCCGCCCAGGCGTGGCCGGGGCGGCGGGGGGGATCGGGAATGGGGGAGATTTTTGCGCTTATTCCTGAAGCTGGCGCTTCAGCGACTCGACCTCTTCCGACAGCGCCGTGTCCTTGGAGACCAGGGACTCGATCTTGCGTACGGCGTGCAGCACCGTGGTGTGGTCGCGCCCCCCGAAACGGCGGCCGATTTCCGGCAGCGAGCGCAGGGTCAGCGTCTTGGCGAGGTACATCGCCACTTGCCGCGGGCGGACCACGTTGGCGGTCCGGCGCGAGGACAGGAGGTCGGAGCGGCTGACATTATACTGCCGCGCCACGATGCGCTGGATGTCCTCGATCTTGATCCGCTTCGGCTCCTGCGGCCGGACCAGGTCGCGTACCTCGCGCTCGGCCATCTCCAGCGTCACCGGCTGGTTGTTCAGCTTCGAGTGGGCAAGAAGCCGGTTGATCGCGCCTTCGAGATCGCGGCCGTTATGGGTGATGGTGCGCGCCAGATAATTCAGCACCTCCTCCGGTGCGTCGAAGGTCGCATGATGGGTGCGGGCGGCGGCGACGCGCGATTTGAGAATGCCGAGCCGCAGCTCCTCGCCGAGCGAGCCCATCTCGACCACGAGACCGCCGGCCAGCCGCGAGCGCACGCGATCATCCAGGCTTTCGAGATCGGACGGCGGACGGTCGGCCGCGATCACGACCTGGCGGCCGGCGTCGATCAGCGCGTTCAGCGTGTGGCAGAACTCGGCCTGCGTCGACTTGCCCTGCAGGAACTGGAGGTCGTCGATCACGAGCACGTCGATGCCGCGCAGCGCTTCCTTGAAGGCGAGCGCCGTCTGCGTCTTCAGCGCGGCGACGAAGCCGTACATGAATTTTTCCGCGGTGAGATAGAGAACCTTGCGCTCGTTGCCGGAATTGCCGGCCCAGGTCACCGCCTGCAACAGATGCGTCTTGCCGAGGCCGACGCCGGCATGGATGTAGAGCGGGTTGAACATCACGGGATCACCGCGACGTCCTTCTGCCACCTGGCGCGCTGCCGCATGCGCCAGCGTGTTGGAACGACCGACGACGAAGCTTGCAAAGGTCAGGCGCGGATCGAGCGGCGAGCCGCCGAGCGCATCGTGATTGGCCGAGACCGGTGCAGTCGCAGTCGAGCGCAGCTCCGGTGCGGGGACGCGTCGCGTCTCGACCGGCGCCGGTGCTTCCTTCTGCTGCACGACCGGGCGCACCGCCGAACGAACGGTGAGATCGATGCGATGCACCTCCGGCATTTCGGCCTGCCAGCACGACAACACGCGCTCGGCGTAATGAGCCTGAATCCAGCTCTTCAGAAAGCGCGTCGGAACCGAGAGCCGCACGCTCTCGTCCTGCACACCCTCGAGGTCCATGCGTGCAAACCAGCTCGTATAGACGTCTTCACCAACGCTCGAGCGCAGCCGACCCTTCACGCGCGACCAGCGATCCTGTTCCGATGTGTTCATCGTAAAAAAACTTCTCTTGAGAGGTAAAGTTGCGTTGTGAGCGCCATGCAGGGTTCCTGCCATCAGGGTTCCTGTCATGGCGCGACCTCAAAGCGAGTCCATCGTCAGACATGGCTCGACCGTTCGGCGGAAACGCCGCGTCCGATCAGCGATGTCAGAGATGGAGGGGTCGCGAGGTCAGCGCGTACTCGGCGCTTCGTCACACGCCGGAGGCTGGAGGTCGGACTTATCTAGAACGGCATCGTTGGAATTGGAAGTGTGATTCAATACCGCGTTGAGTCCGTTAGACATGATACCTCCCCGTCCTGCCGTGATCGCTCACGGCAAGGTACTACGTGTCCTGAAGACAACCACACCGGAAACTCCGTTACGGATGTCCTGCCCGTCTGCACTAATCGTTCACCCGGCTTCGCCGTCGCGCATGTCGGGTAGCTTCATTGTGTCTCTCACTTTCCCCCTTTTGCGCTTGGCGCGAGCGAGATGCATAAGATCTCGCCTGGAGACATTCAGACAAAGAGCTACCGTTCCCACATTGCTATGGGTTTTGTACCGACAATCGCTTGTTGAAGCGTCGCCAACGTGCACACCGCCGCCGATTTGCACGCTCGCCCCGATTCCAAAACCGCGCTGGTCTCAAGATCGTGGGCGCCGCGAACGGCTTAAGGAATACACTAAGCCGAAAGACTCGCAACGGAATTGATTCAGACTCGCGGCATCTAAAAACTTGAACTGCGTTAACGCCGCGCGCGACTTGTGCACAAGCTTGAGAGCAAGTTTTTGAATCCGTGCGCAGATTCGAAAACCAAACGCGCTGTGTGACAATTGACGGACAGCAGCCAAAAATATTTTACAAAACCTTCACGCACGTCCCGCGCGAGGTCATTTTCCAAATGCTTGGCCTCGCTATGTGGATAAGTGATTATCCAAACATCGTTTTTCGAGTCTCGTTTCACAGGGTAACTCCGGCGCTGTGAATCTGTGGTGTGAAAAGCTCTCTTGCCCGGCGATTGCATTTGTGCCCGTGCCGCAGGAGTTTTTCGCAGCGCAGTGAAAGTTTCCGCTGTTGCAAAATCACCCGCGGTAAGACTGGCTGACGCGTCGTGGTGCCGGCGATGCAAATCTTCCGATCGTTGATTGGCCGTCGCGCGACTGCTCTTGCGAATATGACAGGCAACAAAAAAGCCCGGCGCGATGCCGGGCTGATTTGACGAGCGCGATGTTCGATCCGTCGATCGACGGATCAGCTCGCCATTACTTGGCGAGCTTGGCGATCTGCGCGGTGAGCCGCGAGACTTTGCGGCTGGCGTTGTTCTTGTGAATGATGTTGCGCTGGGCGGCGCGCATCAGGGCGGGCTCGGCACTCGCCAGCGCCTTGACGGCGGCGGCGCGATCGCCGGTCTTGATTGCTTCTTCGACGTTGCGCACGGCGCCGCGCATCTGGGTGCGGCGCGACTTGTTGACGGCGGTGCGGCGGGCGATCTTGCGCGTCGCTTTCTTGGCGGAAGTGGTGTTGGCCATGGTCTCAATGTCCTTTGCGGTACCGGTCGCGTTTTGGTCGGGTAGCGCCGGCTGCTTGACCGCTTAATCGACGCTCGGATTTAGGGTGTTCGGTTGCTAGGCTGTCCCCGGAACATGAGCGACGGACTTGCGACCATCTCTGAGGCTCAAGGAGCCTGCAACTGCTCAAAGAACAGCGGCGGCAGGATTGCGCCCACCGCCAGTTGGCGCCCTTATAGAGAGGGTCTGCGGCACCGTCAACGCTTTCCAGGCCCGGAACACGGGCCCCAGGCGGGCCGGATGGGCTCCGTAACGCCCTGAAGTGGTTGAATTTCTGCCGTCCTCCGGGTATTGGCTGGCGGCGTCTTTCGGGTCATCCGTTCGGACGACCATAGAGGGTGAGGCATGATCCGCGGGTTTTTCCGACTGATTGGGCTGTTGCTGCTCGCCGGCGGGTTCATCTTCATGGTCTATGACGGCGCCCGCTGGGTGGCCGACCAGACCCTGCGGTTCACCCGGTTCGGCCAGTTCTGGAACGACATCAATCAGGCCAGCCAGTCGGCATTCCGGACCTGGGTCGAGGCCAAGGCCCCCTGGCTCTGGACCTCGGTCATCCGCCTGGTGCTGGATCAGCCGGTTTTCGCTGTCCTCGGCATTCTGGGCATCCTGCTGATGATCCTGTTCCGGCCGCGCAAGCCCTTGATCGGTTATTCCCGGGATTGAGCGCCGCACTCGTGCGGCGTAACGGGGCTGCCCCTTCCTGCGTAGTTGCCTATATTCCAACTGATCGCGAGCACGCCGCCTGAGCGCCTGGCTCACGCGATGCGACAGCTCGTTTCCGGAGATCCGTCCATGCTGTTCATGCGCAAGACCACCGCATTGCCGAGCGCAGCCGAAGCGCTGCCGGGCCGTGCGCAAGCCATTCCGACCGCGACCATTCATTTCGTCAACGGCGCAAAGTTGCAGCCGCCTTATCCTGCAGGCCTCGAGCAGGCGGTGTTCGGCCTCGGCTGCTTCTGGGGCGCCGAGCGCAAATTCTGGGAGCTCGGCGATGGCGTTTACGCCACCGCTGTCGGCTATGCCGGCGGTCACACGCCGAACCCGACCTATGAAGAGACCTGTTCGGGACGCACCGGCCACACCGAAGTGGTGCTGGTCGTGTTCGATCCGAACAAGATCTCCTATGAGAAGCTCTTGAAGACGTTCTGGGAGAGCCACAACCCGACGCAGGGCATGCGTCAGGGCAATGATGTCGGCACGCAGTACCGAAGCGCGATCTACACTTACTCTGACGCGCAGAAGAGGGCGGCCGAGGAGTCGAAGGCACTCTATCAGAAGGCGCTTGCTGCCAAGGGTCTCGGCGCCATCACCACCGAGATCGCACCCGCCGGCCCGTTCTATTTCGCCGAAGACTACCATCAGCAATATCTGGCAAAGAATCCCGCCGGCTATTGCGGCCTCGGCGGCACCGGCGTGTCCTGCCCGATCGGGGTCGGGGTAAGCGCGTAAGCGCAATCGAGACGGTGCACGTTACTTACCCTCCCCTCCAGGGGAGGGTGGTGTCCTCCCGAAAACCCTTTGTTAACCATACCGAGTGCAAGAGTGGAGCTGTCTCGTTTTCGGGGATGGCTCAAGTGCCGGTTGCACGCGCGTTTCGATGGTCGATCTTGGCAGCGTACGCCGCGCTGGCCCTTGGCGGCTGCATGCAGACCGCCGGCCCCGTCGCGATGGTGCAGCCGCGCCCCGATCTCGACTCCATGGCTTATGGCCAGCCCCACAGTGCTCCGCAGCCGGTTGTCGTTGCCGATGGCGGCGGCGCGATCGGCGCGCTGCGCAATTCCTTTGCTTCTTCGCCTGCGCCCATGCCGGTCGGTTACGGCGCGCCGATGGCGGCGCCGGTTCGCTACCATCTCGATGCCGGCGACAAGCTCCGCGTCGTCGTCTACGGCCAGGAAGGACTCACCAACAGCTACGCCATCGACGCCGGCGGTTCGATCACCATGCCGCTGATCGGCGCGGTGCCGGCGCGTGGCCGCACCACGGCGGGCCTCGCCGGCGAAATCGCCGCGCGGCTGCGCAACGGCTACATCCGCGAGCCTTCGGTTGCCGTCGAGATCGAGGCCTATCGCCCGTTCTTCATTCTCGGCGAGGTCACGGCGCCCGGCCAATACCCCTACGTGCCGAACATGACGGTCGAAAGCGCGGTCGCCATCGCCGGCGGCTTCTCGCCCCGCGCCAAGCGCGACGTGGTCACCGTCACGCACACCGAAGCCGGCGGCTCCGTGCGCGCCGCCGTGCCGCTCGGCACACCCTTGAGCCCCGGCGATACCGTGTTCGTCGGCGAGCGCTGGTTCTAAGCAAGTCTTTCCGTCATTCCGGGGCGCGCGTAGCGCGAACCCGGAATCCATCGCGCCACCAACTCCGCGGCCCGATGGATTCCGGGCCTGCACCGCTTCGCGGCGCATCCCGGAATGACAGCGGAGTGAGACGGCCGCGCGCTATTTCAAATGCTTCGCGAAAAAGTCCAGGCTGCGCGGCCAGGCGATGTCGGAGCTGGCCTTGTCGTAGCTCGGCCGCTCGTCGCAGTGGAAGCCGTGCTGGGCGCCGGGGTAGATGAAGACCTCCACATCCGGCCGCTTCGCCTTGATGGTCTCGACGTCGGCGAGGGGAATACCTTGGTCCTTCTCACCGAAATGCAACTGCGTCGGTGCCTTGGGCGTCTCGTCGGCAAAGCGCACGACCGCGCCGCCGTAATAGCCGATGGCGGCCTTCAGGCCCGATAGCCGCGTCGCGGCGGCAAAGGCGACGCTGCCGCCCAGGCAAAAGCCGATGATGCCGACCGGCCCGACGTTCTTCACCGCATCGATCGCCGCTTGCGTGTCGCGCAGCATCGCCGCCCAATCGGGATTGGCGACGAATTTGCGCGCCTCGGCGATTTCGTCGGGCGTATAGCCCGACTGGAAGTTCGGCGAGGTGCGGTCGAAGATCGACGGCGCGATCGCGACATAGCCTTCGCTGGCGAGGCGGTCGCAGACCGAGCGGATGTGGTGATTGACCCCGAAGATCTCCTGGATCACCACCACTGCGCCCTTCGGGGCACCTGCGGGATCAGCGCGATAGGTGCCGAGCTGAAAATTGTCGGAGGCCGTCAGTTTGATGTCTTGTCCCACGCGGGTTGTCCTTCTTGGTTGATCTTTGATCCGAAGCCTCAGCTATCTCCCCTCATCCTGAGGAGCGCGTCAGCGCGTCTCGAAGGATGCAGGCCGAGACGCGAGAGCCTGGCCTTCATGGTTCGAGACGCGGCTTCGCCGCTCCTCTCCATGAGGAGAACGAGCTACTCCCACATCCAGTTTTCGCCGTAGTCTTCCTTCCATCCCGCCAGTCGACCGTGGCGGAATTGCAGGAACAGGCGATGGCGGTAGGGGATCAATCCGCTGCCGCCGATGTTGCGCAGGGCGAGATAGATCTCGTTGCCCGGGCGCCCGCGAACGTACTGCAGGGGTTGCCCAAGTGCGCGCGCGGTCTGCTCGGCGTCCATCCCGAAAGCAAGCGGTGTGTTGTTCGACAATGTCGCAACGAAAGGCTTGCGAGACGGCGCAGTGTTAAACGGCTCGGCCTGCGCAGACGCAGAGAGAAGCGTCGCCACCACACCCGCAGCCAACATCGCTCGCTTCATTGCCTGTGTCCTTGTCCGGCCAGCCTATCGCGGCAAGTTCTTCAGGAAAGGCAGTACCGCGTCAACAAAAGCCTGCGGCTGATCGATGTTGACGGCGTGGCCGGCGGCCGGGATCACGACCTTTTGTGCGCCGGGGATCTTTGCGGCCATGTAGTCGGACGCCGCCAGGAACGGCGCGTCGTCGGCGCCGACCACGATCAGCGACGGCACCTTGATGTCGGGCAACAGCTCGATCACGCGCGCGTCGCGCTGGGTCAGCATGCCGCGCGCCGCAAGTGCCAGTCCCTTGGCATTGCGATGGCTCGCCGTGGCGCGTTCGCGGGTCGCCGCTTTCAGGACCTCGAGGCCTTCGTGATCCAGCTTGTCGGCGGTGGCGAGCGCGCGCGTGTTCCAGGCCTCGCGCGCGTCGTCCTTCTTGAAGCCCGGCCCGGTGTCGATGATCAGCAGTGCGCGGGTGCGCTGCGGATGGGCGCGGGTGAAGGCGAGCGACATGTAACCGCCGAGCGACAGCCCGCCGATGATCGCGCGCTCGGCGCCGACCGCATCGAGGATCGCCGCCATGTCGCCGACGGTCAGAGCTTCGCTATAGGCTTTGGGGTCATCGGGATAATCGGACTGGCCGTGGCCCCGCATGTCCCACAAGATGAGCTTGTGGTTCTTGGCGAGCGCATCGACCTGGCCATGCCACATCGCCGAGGTCGAGGAATAACCGTGGGTCAGCAGCAATGGCGGACCCTCGCCATGGACCTCGTAGTAGATCCCGACGCCGTCCCGATCGATCCTTGGCATTGTTTCCCGCCCTCTTTGTTCGTCGTTGTTTCGCGTCGATCCTAGCCCGACCGGTTACCTGGAAGAAACTGCTCGAACGGGATGCCATGCATGTCTGGCACGAAGTCTGACGCTGTCTGTTGTGTTCAGTCGCTGCGCCAGCGCTGTTGTCGCAACGCACAACGAGCAGGTGTCGAGATAGTTTCGATCGATTCCAAATTGCATTTGCCACGACACGTGAACGCGATCATTCTTGCTACCAAGGCGCGCGCCGGCCCGGTGGGCGTCCGCCAACACAAGTTGCCGCCGTAAGCGGCTTCATGCACCGGCAGGGGAAGACGCCTATGCCAACTCTCACCATCAACGGGCGGAGTATGTCCGTGGATGCGGCGAACGACACGCCGCTCCTCTGGGCCATCCGCGAGCAATTGCAGATGACCGGCACCAAGTTCGGCTGCGGAGCCGGGCTGTGCGGCGCCTGCACGGTGCACGTCAACGGCGAAGCCGTGCGCTCGTGCCAGACCATGGTCGGCGATGTCGCCGGCAAGAAGATCACCACCATCGAAGGTCTCTCCGCCAAGGGCGATCATCCGCTGCAGAAGGCGTGGATCGCCGAGCAGGTGCCGCAATGCGGCTACTGCCAGTCCGGGCAGATCATGCAGGCGGCTTCGTTGCTTGCGAAGAATCCCAATCCGACCAAGGAAGAGGTCGTGGCGCATATGGACGGCAATCTCTGCCGTTGCATGACTTATTCGCGGATCCAGAAGGCGATCATGCGCGCTGCAACCGAGATGCGCACCGCATCCGCCTCCGGCAACGAGCGGAGGCCCACATGAATCAGCACGTGAAAAACGTCACATCCGAGACGACCGATCTCAGCCGCCGTTCTTTCCTCGTCGGCACGGCCGCGACCGGCCTCGTGCTCGGCTATGCCGGCGTGCCCGGCGTTGGTGAGGCGCTTGCTGCCGCTCCCGCGAATTTCGAGCCGAGCGTGTGGTATGCGATCGCGCCCGATGGCCTGGTCACCGTGACCTGCGGCAAGGCCGACATGGGCCAGCACATCGCCTCCACCATGGCGCAGATCGTCTGCGAGGAGTTGGGTGCGAAGTGGAGCGACATGCGCGTTTCGCTCGCCTCCAACGATCCGAAGTTCAACGACCCCGTGCTGGGCGCGCAGATCACCGGCGGAAGCTGGTCGACCATGATGAACTTTGACGCCATGAGCCGCGCGGGCGCCGCGGGGCGCATGGCGTTGACCGAGGGCGCGGCTGCCGCAATGGGTGTGCCGGCGTCAGAGCTCGTGGTGCGCAATTCCGTGATCTCGCATCCGAAGTCGAAGAAGCAGATGTCGTTCGCCGACATCGTCAAGAGCGGCAAGGCGACGAAAACCTTCACGCCGGACGAGCTCAAGGCGATCAAGCTGAAGACGCCGGATCAGTACACCATGATCGGCGTGTCGGTGCCGCAGCTCGACATCCCCTCCAAGACCAACGGCACGGCAAAGTACGGCATCGACGTGATGCTGCCGGGCATGGCCTATGGCGCGGTGGTCACGCCGCCGGTGCGCTTCGGCGCCACGGTGAAATCGGTCGACGACAGCGATGCGAAGAAGGTGCCGGGCTTCATCAAGGCGGTCACCCTCGACGACAAGACCCAGACCACGTCGGGCTGGGTGGTCGCGGTGGCCAACACCTATGCCAACGCGAAGAAGGCCGCGGCGGCGCTGAAGGTCAGCTATGACGGCGGGCCGAACGCAAAGCTGTCGAGCCAGTCACTGCTTGATGAAGCAAAACGGCTGCAGGGCCTGGATGATTCCGGCCAGTTCTTCGTCAAGGACGGCGATCCGAACGCAGCGTTTGGCTCGGCCGCAAAGGTGCTGGAGGCGGAGTATACCACCAGCATCAACATCCATGCGCCAATGGAGCCGATGAACGCCACCGCGGAGTTCAAGGGCGACATCCTGCACATCTATTCCGGCAATCAGTTCGCGACGCGCTCCGGCGCGATCGCGGCGGGCGCCGCCGGGATCGATCCGAAGTTCGTGGTTATGCACCAGATGTGGCTCGGCGGCGGTTTCGGCCGCAGGCTCGATGCCGACATGATGGTGCCGGCCGTGCAGGCGGCGAAGGCCATCGGCAAGCCGGTGAAGGTGATCTACACGCGCGAGAACGACATGACGATGGATTTCTCGCGTCCGCTCACCTATCAAAAGGTAAAGGCCGGCGTGGACGGCGACGGCAAGCTCGTTGCACTCAGCCACGACGTGGTCTCGGCCTGGCCGACCGCGCGCTGGGGAATCCCTGACTTCCTCACGCCCTCGGTCGACAAGAAGGGCCCGCTCGACTCCTTCACGGTGAACGGTGCGGACTTCTTCTACACCCTGCCCAACCATTATGTGCGCGCGATCAAGAACGAGCTCGCGCACAACGCCACGCCGTCGGGCCAGCTCCGCTCGGTGGCGCCGGGCTGGACCTTCTGGGCGGTCGAAAGCATGATCGACGAGATCGCGGCTGCGACCGGCAAGGACCCGGCGCAGTTCCGCATCGCGTTGCTCGACGGCAAGGGCAAAAACGACGGCGGCGCGCAGCGGCTGCGCAACACGCTGCTCGCCGCGATGGGGCTCTCCGGCTACGGCACCAAGCAGTTGCCGAAAGGCGAGGGCATGGGCGTCGCCTGTGTCTCGTCGCAGGAGCGCGCAACCGCGAGCTGGACGGCCTGTGTCGCCCATGTCGCAGTGGCGCCGTCGGGCGAGGTGACCGTGAAAAAACTCACGGTCGCAACTGACGTCGGCACGCAGGTGCATCCCGACAACATCCATGCCCAGGTCGAGGGCGCGGCGCTGTGGGGCCTGTCACTGGCGTTGTACGAGAAGGCAACGCTCAAGGACGGTGGCATCGAACAGACCAACTTCGACAGCTACAAGCCCTTGCGCATGAGCCAGGTGCCGGAGGTCGCGGTTGCCGTGATCGCGAATGGCGAGAAGGCTACCGGCGTCGGCGAGCCCGCGGTGACGGTCGTCGCCCCCGCGATCGGCAATGCCATCTTTAACGCCTCCGGTGCCCGGGTGCGGGCGCTGCCGATCACGGCTGAAGCCGTGAAGGGCGCGATGAAGGCGTAAGCCGGGCTGAGATCGTGACGTGAAATGGTCCGCCGGAGGGCAACCTCCGGCGGATTTCTTTTGGGTGTCCGGCATCTCCATATTTGCCGTCATGCCCGGCCATGACGGAGAAAAATCCCCTTATGCATCAATGGCCGGTTTACTTTGCATGGGGTTGTTTTCGCGGTTTTGCTGGGAGCCGACTGCGCAGGCAAATCCGTAAAATTGCGCCCAATTCCACAGGGTTCCATTGAGCACGCCTCTTAAGGCCCGGAGAACCTGATCCGGCTTAGGCTGACGCCAAATACACTCCCATGTTTTGGGGAAGCCATGAACGCCTCAGCCAAACCCGCCGCCAAACGCAGGCTTCTGCTCGCTTCCGACCAGGGCGATTCGAGCAGCGAGCTCGCCAGCATCCTGAAGGCGGTCGGTGACGTCTCGACAGTCGCGACCCATGACATTCCCGAGCAGCCGTCGCGCGATCTTTCCGGCATCGTGGTCGACATCAACCTGCGCTCGCCCGAAAGCGTGCAGCGCGTGCGCAACAAGCTGCGCGCCGACGCCTATAGCTCGATGCCGCGGCTGTTCGTGCTGGCAGACGCCTTGCACCACGGCACCATGCAGGCCTGGGCGCTCGGCGCCACCGATACGATTTCGCGGCCGTTTCAGCCCGACGCGATTCTGCAGCGCATCCGCGCCGCGTTCCCGGACACCGCCGCCTATGACGCGACCGATCGCGGCAAGACGCTCAATCGCGGCGTCGAGGCGGCGCATGCGGTACTGACAAAGATGTTCGAGAAGCTGCCGCTCGGCGTGCCCCTGACCTTCGACGACGTCATCGCCTCCGAGAGCAAGATCCTGAAAGCGATCAAGCACTCCTCGCTGCGCGAATGGCTCACCACGGTCGGCTGTCACCACGTCGGCAGCTATCGGCATTGCCTGTTCGTCACCGGCTTTGCCGTCGCCTTCGCGCAGCATCTCGGCATGCGCGAGGACGATCAGCGACGGCTGACCCGCGCCGCGCTGCTGCACGATGTCGGCAAGGCCTTCGTTCCCTCCGCGCTGCTCGACAAGCCGGGCAAGCTCACTGACGAGGAGATGGCCGAGGTCCGCGAGCATCCGCGTCGCGGCTACGAAGCGCTCGCCGAGCAGGGCGGCTTCCCGCCAGAGATGCTCGACGTCGTGCTGCATCACCACGAATTCCTCGACGGCAGCGGCTATCCGAACGGCCTCTCATCGAACCAGATCAGCGACATCGTGCGGCTGACGACGATCGTCGACATCTACGGGGCCCTGGTGGAGAGGCGCGCCTACCGCATGCCCTTCACCCATTCGCGTGCCTTCACGATGATGGAAGGCATGGGCCGCAAGCTGGATCAGCAGTTGCTGCAGGCGTTCCGGCCCGTGGCGCTCGGGTCATTCTGAGCGCTCTGCCCAGCCGTTAGACGCAAGCCTCACACGTCCTGCCCGGGTTAGCTACACCAGCCAAGCTGGACCTGGGGCAAACGCATGAATGCGACGGCTTTGAGCGGCGATCTCGATATCCCCGCCGATATCGCGGCGACCCTGGTCAATCCGGCCGCCTATGCCGATGACCGTATCCACGACACCTATCGCTGGCTGCGCGCGAATAATCCGCTCGGCATTGCTCGCCCGGATGGCTTTGATCCGTTCTGGGTCGTCACCAAGCACGCGCATATCCAAAGCATCAGCCGGCAGAACGAGCTGTTTCACAATGCCGACCGTCCGACCACGTTGACGACACGCTCGGTCGAGGAGCGGGTGCGAAAGATCACCGGCGGGCCGAACCTGGTGCGCTCGCTGGTGCAGATGGAAGCGCCGGATCATCCAAAATACCGCGCGCTGACCCAGGGCTGGTTCATGCCCGCCAATCTCGGCAAGTTCGAGCCGCGTGTCCGCGAGATCGCACGCGCCACCGTGGCGCGCATGCTTGCGCGGGGCGGCGCCTGCGACTTCGTCGAGGATGTCGCGCTCGGCTATCCCCTGCATGTCATCATGGAGATTCTCGGCGTTCCCGAGGCCGACGAGCGGCGTATGCTGCGCCTGACGCAGGAGCTGTTCGGTCCCCAGGATCCCGACACGGCGCGCATCAAGGAGCAGCTTTCCGCCGAGCAGTTCTCCCTGATGATGCAGGCGGTGGTGCAGGATTTTTCCGCCTACTTCCGCAAGATCACCGAGGACCGTCGCGCCAATTCGCGCGACGATCTCGCTACCGTCATTGCGAATGCGAAGATCGGTAGCGACTACATGCCGGAGCATGACGCGACCAGCTACTACATGATCGTCGCGACCGCCGGGCACGACACCACCTCATCCTCGACTGCCGGCGCGATCTGGGCCTTGGCGAAGGACCCTGCCGAGTTCGCCAGGGTCAAGGCCAATCCGGAATTGATCCCGGGCCTCGTTGATGAAGCGATCCGCTGGATGACGCCCGTAAAACATTTCATGCGCGCGGCGACGGCGGATACCGAGCTCGGCGGGCGCAAGATCAAGCAGGGCGACTGGCTGATGCTGTGCTACGCCTCGGGCAATCGCGACGAGGAGGTGTTCGAGGAGCCGTACCGGTTCAGGAGCGACCGCAAGCCGAACCGCCACGTCGCCTTCGGCTATGGCGCCCATCTCTGCCTTGGCCAGTATCTCGCAAAGCTCGAGATGCGCATCCTGTTCGAAGAGCTTCTGCCGCGGCTGAAATCGGTGTCGCTCGACGGCGAGGTGAAGATGACGCAGGCGTATTTCGTCAACGGCCCGAAGAAGTTGCCGATCAGGTTCGAGGTGGCGTGAGTTTGCGTAGGGTGGGCAAAGCGAAGCATGCCCACCGCCTTTGTCTCTGCGGAAAGATGGTGGGCACGGCGCTTTGCGCCTTTGCCCACCCTACGGCACCGTGCTTACCCCACCATCTTCCGCAGCTCCGCCTTCGCCACCTTCTCCAGCGTCGAGCGCGGCATGTCGTCGACGAGCCTGATCTCGCGTGGCACCTTGAAGTCGGCAAGGCCTTTGCGGCACGCCGCCATCACGCTGTCATGCAGATCGGGCCGCGCGCCGGCGACGCCGCCGTGCGGGATGATGAACACCACCGGCACCTCATCCAGCATCGGATGTTTCTTCGCCACCACCGCGGCCTCGCGCACGCCGGGAACGACCGCGATCACCTGCTCGATCTCGGAGGCCGCGACGTTCTCGCCGCCGACCTTCAGCATGTCCTTGGCGCGGTCGCCGAACCTGATGAAGCCGTTCTCCAGCCGTACCACACGATCGCCGGTGATGAAGAAGCCGTGCTCATCGAAGCTTTCGCGCGTCGCCTTCTCGTTGTGCAGATACTCGGCGAACAGCGACAGGCCGGGGATTCCCTTGATCGAGAGATTACCGGTGTCGCCGACCGCGGTCGGCTGTCCGTCATCGTCGGTGATGCGGATCTGGTATTCCGGCGCGGCGCGACCGATGGACATGGGAATGTTGGGCTGGTCGACCTCGCCGATGATGCCGTGGGTGATGGTCTCGGTCATGCCCCACCAGCCGATGATCTTGACGCCGAAGGCGGCAAACGCCGGCGGCTCGTTGATGGCGGAGCCCCACAGGCGGAACTTGTGATCCTTCGGGATCTCCTGCTCGAGCAGCGCCTTCATGCAGAACGGTATAGTCGAGGTCCAGGTCGAGCCGTGCTCGCGCGCGGCGCGCCAGAACCGGCTCGCGGAGAAGCGCGGCTGGATCACGCAAGAGCCGCCGACCCACAGCGTCGCCAGCATCGAATAGGCCAGCGCATTGGTGTGGAACAGCGGCAGATAGGTCTGGTGCACGTCGCCTGCGTGCAGGTCCTCATGTGCGGCATTGATCTTGGCGCCCCACAGCGCGTTGGCGTGAGTCCAAAGCACCGCTTTCGGGCGCGATGTCGTGCCTGACGTGTACTGCACGCTGCACGGCGCCAACGGATCGGTTGCGCGTCGCGGCCGGTCGGCGCTGTCGGCGAACAACGACTCAAAGCTGTCGTCGCGCGAGACCGCTTGCGCAGGTGCCGCGCCGGCATCGTGCGAGGTCACCGCCATCCAGCGAATGTTGCGGCAGTTCTGTGCGACGATTCCCGCATAGGCCGGCTGCGTGATCGCGGCCACCGCGCCGCAGTGATCGGCAAAATATTCGATCTCGGCGGGTGCGGAGCGGGTGTTGGTGGTCACCGCGATGGCGCCGAGCTCGACGCAGGCAAACCAAGCGAGCAACGCCTCGATGCAATTGTCGAGATGAATGAGCACATATTCGCCCGGCTTGACGCCGCGCTTGGCGAGCCCCGCCGCGAGCGCGCCCACCCGCTCGTGAAATTCGCCATAGCTCCAGTGCCGTGCCGGCGCATCGAACGGTGCCCAGATCAGGAACGGATGTGAGCTGCGCACCTCGGCCCGCATCTTCAGCAGCCAGGGCACGTCGAGCCCATCGAAAGGGCCTACGATTCCGGCGGCGGTGTGTTGAATAGGCATACGTCCTCCCATGCAGCCTGCATCTTGATGGCGGCCGCCTTTGGATTATTGCGTCTTCCTGCCATCGGATGGCGCGGGGAGCAAATCGCGGGACGTATGCGGCAGTCCGCACTCTCTCCTCCGTCAGTGCGAGCGCAGCGAAGCAATCCAGACTGTCTCTGCGGGGACAGTCTGGATTGCTTCGTCGCAAGGGCTCCTCGCAATGACGGTGCTTGAGGGGGCGTGGCCCTGCCGCCCTCAATCCTCGTACGACGAGATCTCGATCAGGCTGCCGTCCGGATCCCTGCAATAAACCGAACGCAGCGTGCCGCGGGCGCCCTGCTTGGGAACCGGGCCTTCCTCGATCGCGACGCCATGTGCCTTCAAATGCGCCACCACCTCGTCGGGCGCAGCGGACGTGAGGAAGCACAAATCCTCGCTGCCGGCGGTCTGGTGGTCGGCGGTGAACCACTCCGCCTTGTCGGCGTCGCGCGGCCGGACGTTGATCTTTTGGTTACCGAATTGAAGAGAAGTCCGCGGCGCTTTGCCGCCGCCTGGGTCGAACACCTTGACTTCCATGCCGAGGATCTTGCGATACCACTCGGCGGTAGCCGCGACGTCGGCGACGTTGATCACGAGATGATCGAGGGCCTCGACCTTGACCGTCATGCCTTATCCTTTCGTCGTGATGCGCCCCGCGCACTACCCGCCTTTGGCAAGCTTTGTTACAACCGCGTCGACGCCACATTCAAGATTTCTGGCTTTCAAGAACAACACGTTGGGAGAACCCTTCAGATGATCACTCGCCGTACCGCGCTGGGCCTGCTCGCCGCCAGTCCGCTTGCAGCCAGCCCGCTGTCCAGGGCATTCGCCGCCGACTATCCGTCGCGGCCGGTGAAGTTCGTGGTCGGCTATCCGCCGGGCGGCGCCACCGATATTCTGGCCCGGTTGATCGGCCAGCGGCTGTCGGAACGGCTCGGCCAGCAATTCGTGGTCGAGAACAAGCCGGGCGCCGGCAACAATATCGGTACCGAATCCGTCGTGAATGCCGAGCCCGACGGCTACACCGTGTTGCTGGTCAATCCGGCCAACTATATCAACGCCACGCTTTACGCGAACCTCAAGTTCAACTTCGTCCGCGACATCGCGCCGATTGCCGGATTTCAGCGCGTGCCGAACGTGATGACCGTCAACAAGGATGTGCCCGCGAAGACCGTCGCCGAGTTCATCGAATATGTGAAGGCCAATCCCGGCAAGGTGAACATGGCCTCCTCCGGCAACGGCACCTCGGTGCATCTGTCTGGCGAGATGTTCATGGCGATGACCGGCTGCAAGATGCAGCACGTACCCTATCGTGGTGCGGCCCCCGCGATCACCGACATGCTCGGCGGCCAGGTGCAGGTGATCTTCGACAACATGCCCTCGATCATCCAGCACATCCGCTCCGGCTCTCTGCGCGCGCTCGGCGTCACTACCGCCCAGCGCTCGCCGCAGCTGCCTGACGTGCCCCCGATCGGCGAGACCGTGAAGGACTACGAGGCGAGCGCGCTGTTCGGCATCGGCGGGCCGAAGAACATGCCAAAGGAGATCATCGCCAAGCTCAACAATGAGATCAACACGCTCATGAAGGAGCCCGACATGACCAAGCGTCTGGTCGAGCTCGGCGGTGATCCGCTGGTGCTGACACCGGAGGCGTTCGGCAAGGAGATCGAGGCCGAGACCGCCAAGTGGAAGAAGGTCGTCGAGTTCGCCGGCCTGAAGGTCGAGTAGCGATCTTGTGATGACCGGGAATGGAGCCCTGCCGTCTGGCAGGGCTTTTTTCTTGGTGCGCCCAGCATGGGCGCACTCTTGTGGGTGGAAGTCCCATCGTAAGCTGATCATGGCGAGCGAAGTGAAGCGCAACTGCATGAGGGCGACCGAATGTGGGGAGGAAG
>NZ_LGHL01000138.1 GCF_001908205.1 Bradyrhizobium sp. NAS80.1 | reverse complement strand
CGATGACGCCCTTGCGCTTCGCTAATCCTTCACCGCCATCAGGCTGGATAGAGGACTTCCACCTCCAAGCTGTCGCTCATACTCGGCACACAACAAAAAGGGCGGCCTCTCGGCCGCCCTTTCGTATTTTCAAACGATGCGACGTTACTCCGCCGCGAGCTTCACGTCCGGCGCGGCGGCGCGCACTTCGGCGTCGACCTGGGCCTCGAACTTGGCGAAGTTCTTCTGGAACATGCCGACCAGAGCACGGGCGGTCTTGTCGAACTCGTCCTTGTCCTTCCAGGTGTTGACCGGGTTGAGGATCTCGCTCGGCACGCCCGGCAGCGCGGTCGGGACCGCGAAGCCGAAATATTTGTCGGTGCGGAATTCGACGTTGCGCAAGGAGCCGTCGAGCGCTGCGGTGAGGAGCGCGCGCGTCACCTTGATCGGCATGCGCGAGCCGACGCCGTACTTGCCGCCGGTCCAGCCGGTGTTGACCAGCCAGCAGTCGACACCGTGCTTGGCGATCAAGTCGCGCAGCATGTTGCCGTAGACGCTGGGATCGAGCGGCAGGAAGGGCGAGCCGAAGCAGGTCGAGAATTCCGGCTGCGGCTCATTGCCGAGACCGCGCTCGGTGCCCGCGACCTTGGCGGTGTAGCCGGAAAGGAAGTGATACATCGCCTGCGCCGGCGAGAGCTTTGCGATCGGCGGCAGCACGCCGAAGGCGTCGGCGGCAAGCATCACCACATTCTTCGGCTGCGGTGCGCAGCCGGTGCGCGAAGCGTTCGGGATGAAGTCGAGCGGATAGGCCGAACGGGTGTTCTCGGTCTTGGAGCCGTCGTCGAAATCGACGACGCGGGTGTCTTCGTCGAGCACGCAGTTCTCGAGCACCGCGCCGAAGCGCGTCGAAGCGGCGTAGATCTGGGGCTCGGCTTCCTGCGATAGCTTGATGCACTTGGCGTAACAGCCGCCTTCGAAGTTGAACACGCCGTTCGGGCCCCAGCCGTGCTCGTCATCGCCGATCAGCGTGCGGTTCGGATCGGCCGACAGCGTGGTCTTGCCGGTGCCGGACAGGCCGAAGAAGATCGCAGCGTCGTCCTTGGCACCGACATTGGCCGAGCAGTGCATCGGCATCACGCCGCGCTCGGGCAGATAGTAGTTCAGCGTGGTGAAGACCGACTTCTTCATCTCGCCGGCATAATAGGAACCACCGATCAGAACGATCTTGCGGGCGAAATCGATGGCGACGACGTTCTCCGAGCGCACGCCATGACGCTTCGGATCGGCGCGGAAGCTCGGCATGTCGATGATGGTGAGCTCCGGCGTGAAGCTCGACAGCTCGACCGCCTCGGGGCGGATCAAGAGGGTGCGGATGAAAAGCGAATGCCAGGCCAGCTCGGTGAAGACGCGGGTCTTGATCCGGTAGGCCGGATCGGCACCGCCATAGAGGTCCTGCGCGAACAGCGACTTGCCTTCGGCGTGCTTGAGGAAGTCCTGGTAGAGCGTCTCGAACTGCTCTGCGGTGATCGACTGATTGCCGGCCCACCACATCTTCTTGTCGGTGGTCGCGTCACGTACCGTGAACTTGTCCTTCGGGCTGCGGCCGGTGAACTCGCCGGTGTCGGCGCAGAGCGCGCCGTCGGCGGAGAGCACCGCCTCGCCTGCGGAGAGCGAGTACTGGTACAGTTGTGGCGCGCCGAGGTTCCAGTGAACCTGTTTGAGATTCTTTAAGCCGAATTTGTCGGCGCCGAAGGCACCGTTGCGCACGCCCGTCTCTTGCACGAAAAAATCCTCCTAGAACCCGCGACACATAGCGCGGCCAAGCTTTGGCGCCATCGCGGTCACCGTGAATTATAGGCCGTCCGGCCTCGGCTGCACGACCTAATAATGATGAACGCTGGCGTTGCCAAGCTGATCCCGCATGATTTGGTTTATTCGAGGACCGCACCAAACATCGCGCATGTCAGCTCTGAGCAGGCGCATCAAAAAATCACGAATGATCGCGCAACCAAACGCGCAATTCGGCGTTATTTGAGGTTATTGCGACGCACAATCGTCGAGGCGGGCTTATCTTACCTCACCTTCGCCGATGAGCGCGAAGGGCCCCCACATCGCAGGGTAAGCGTTGCGCGGCGACGAAGTGTCATCAACATACGTTAGCACGGCGCGGCGCAAGGCTTCGGCGCGACCGATTCGCGGTTCGTTTTTGAGCAGCTCGAAAGTCGACGTGGTCAAGCGCGTGGCAGCTTCCGAATCCACTGCCCAATGCGAGACCAGAAGCGCGCGGGCGCCGGCATAGAAGAACGAGCGCGCCAATCCCGACAGCGCTTCCGCGCCGGGCTTGTCGCCGGCGATGGTGTTGCAGGCCGACAGTACCACCCAATCCGCATTGAGCCTGAGCTGGGCAACTTCACTCGCGGTCAGAAGACCATCGTCAAACTCCGAGGGCTGATCGGGAATCGAGAGCGCAAGCGAGGGCTCACCCAGTCCCTTGACGTCGCCGGCAACGAGGCCGTGGGTAGCAAAGTAAACGATGCCATATTGAGCAAGCGCTGCACGCTTGAGCGTCGTTTCGCTGGCATCGCGGCCGAGATGAATGTCCGCCTCGGCTGCGCCGACATCCCTGGCCACGGCGTTCAGCTCGTCCGCAGTATCCGGTAGTTGCGGCAGCGCCTGCGCAAGCCGCGCGCGATCAACGCCCGCGCCGCGCCAGAAGTCGGTATAGGCAATTGTCGCGACGTTGCGCGCCACGACCTTCCCGCTTGCAGCGCGACGATCGACCGGCCCTTCCAGGGCGGGGTTGAATACGGGGTCGCCAAAGCCGGTCATCGGCTTGACGCCCTGGTCCTTGCGCGCGAAAGCGCGCAGCGATTTCAGGCTGGCCACCGAGGGCAGCACCGAAACGGCCTGACGCCGCAACAGCCAGGCGGCGCGGCGATAACCTTCGAGCGTGTCGGGGATCGCAGCTTGCGGCGTCTCCGTGACGAGCAGATGAAACGGCAATGCGGTCAGCGCCGCCGATGGCACCACCAGCAGGCTGTGCTTGTCCTTTGTCAGCGCCTCGACCGGGCCGAGCAGCGCGACATAGAGCTCATTGGCGAGCGCAAGATCGAACAATCCTGATTTGCCGGAGGCATCGCGCGCCTTGCCGACATCGAGGCCCTTGCGAAATGCAGCGACCTTCTGCGCCAGCGCATCCGCACCGAGCGGAATCGCCTTCCAGTCAACGCCATCGCGCGTGATCGCGATGACATAGCTCTGCCTGTCGACAACGGAATAAAGCACCATCGCCTCGTCGGCCGACAGCAGCGGCTGGATGTCCTTCACCATCAGGGGCAGCGGATTGGAGAGCGAGGCGTAGTCGGGGAACTCGACGGCGAGCGTCTTCTGCAAGCCGGCGCGCTCGTTCGCGATCGTCGCGATCCGCGCGCGGCTACGCTGCTCGGCTGCGACGTCACGCTGGGCGGACTGCCTGGATACCGCGGTGATGATCGCCTTGTCGAGCGCCTCGGACTCGACCGCGAGATCCTGGTCCCGGCGCACCAGCCCGGCGAGCCGGTCGCTGCCGGCGGCCAACCGTACCGCGAGCTTGTTCACGGCGGACGCGGCGGAGGATTGCGTGCCGCGCTGGATCGCGGCGAGCGCTTCGTCCAGCGCTTTTTTCATCGGGCAGCAGATATTGCTGTCGCGCGGCAAACAGGATCGGCAGCACGGCGCGCAATTGCGCGCGACCGGTCGCGAGTGTCCTTTCCGCCAGCGGCAGCGCGTCCGCGTTTCGCCCGGACATGTAGAGGAAATAGGCGAGATTGCTGGTCGAGGTCACAACATCAGGATGATCCGGCCCGAGCGCCCGCTCGCGGATGACAAGCGCGCGGCGATAAAGCGGCTCGGCATCGGCGTAGCGCTGCTGGTGTTCGTAGAGACCGGCAAGATTGTTGAGAGAGCGCGCGACGTCGGGATGATCCGCTCCCAGCACTTTCTCGCGGATGGCGAGAGAGCGCTTGATCGGCGCCTCGGCATCCGAATCACGATTGAGGTCGCGATCGAGCTGGCCGATATTGTTGAGAATCGTGGCGACTGCGGGATGCTCGGCGCCGCCAACCTTCTGGTAGATCGCGAGCGCGCGCTGAAACAGCGGCTCGGCTTCGGCTTGGCGCTCCTGCCTGACATAGAGCGTGGCCAGATTGTTGAGAGCCTGGCCGACATCGGGGTGCTCGCGCGACAGGCTCTTTTCGCGAACGGCGAGCGCGCGCTTGAACAACGGTTCGGCCTCGGGGAAGCGACCCTGCCGCTGATAAAGCGCGGCGAGATTGGTCAGCTCGGCCGCAATCAGCGGCGGTTCGAGACCGAGCGATTTTTCCATCAGCGCGATGGCACGCTTGTAGAGCGGCTCGGCCAGATCGTCATGGCCTTGACCGGCATAGACCTGACCGAGGTTGTTCAACGCGGCGGCGAGTTCGCGACCGTTGTCGCTCTTCTCCAGGCTCGCGACCATCGCCTGCGCCAAAGGCAGCGCTTCCGAATATCTGCCGGCCTTGCTGAGCTCGTCGATCCTGGCGCTCTGCGCGGAGAGATTGCCCTTTTGGGCAAGCGCAGCCGTGACCAGGGAGGCACTCGCCGCGAGCGCCAAAGCCGCGACCAGCGTCAAATGACGGCGCTTCATGAACCCTCTCGCTGGCGACCTCGAACCATTACGGTCTTGGGTCGCCGCGATGGGCAGCAGCGTTCAATTCGTCGGAACTAGTCCGTCTTCGCGCGCGCTTCGCTGGCAAGGCGGACCAGCATCTTGCGTAGCGCCATACCGTTCGTCACCCGCTCCGGGAAATCCAGCCGCAGCGCAGTCTGGCCGTCCTGCATGTCGAGGCCTTCGGGGTCGCAGCCCGTGCAGCGCCATTCACCATCGGCTGCGCCGAGGAGCCTTGTCGCATAGAGGGCCATGGCCTCGCGATGGTCGGCATTCATGTGCTCGACCGCCCCCTCCTCCGCTCCGAGCAGATCATCAGCGCCGGTAAGGTCCGTGAGGAATTGCTCGGGCTTGAGGTCGACGATCCGGCCGAAGCCCGCAACCAGATGGGTTCCCGTGGGTCGAATCCGAAAGAACGAGAAATCCTTAAATGATACAAAGCCTTCTGCCGATGGATGGGCGTTCAGATACCGCCGCTGGAGCAGATCCTTTTCGGCGCCGGCCGGCTCGGCCCGGCCTGACAGCATGATCCGGGCGCCCTCTAACGGATCGCCGGCGGCACGCTCATCCAGCATCAGGGAGACCCGGCTATCGGCGAGGATGTTCCTGGTGTGCACGGCCAGTCCCGAGATCAGCAGGATGGGCGAACCGTCCGGATGGCTCGCCAGATTAACCAGGGAACAATAGGGATCGCCGCTGCCGGCCATCAGGGTTGCCAGCGCACCCTGTCGCGATCGCCGCAGCAGCGATTTGGCGAGCTTTCCGGGGTCGAAATCGGCGGTCGGTTGCATAGGCTTTCTCGGCTCAGGCGGTTGCAAGGTAGGCCTTTTTTCGGGTAAACGGGGATCTGGTTATGGGTCGACATGCGGCGAATCCGCCGTATTTCGTGGAACTTGGTCACACTTCAGCCCAGCTTGCATTGCTCGGTGACAAAGTTCGAACCCCAAGTTCGGGACCCATGTATGCGGCGCATTACTGGATTGCTCGCCGTTTTCAAGCCACGACCCAAACGGAAAGCAGAAAGCAGAGGCTCATGCCCACAATCGCTTTGGTCGACGACGACCGCAACATTCTCACATCCGTCTCGATCGCGCTGGAAGCCGAAGGCTACCGCATCATGACTTACACCGACGGCGCCTCCGCTCTTGACGGTTTCCGCACCACTCAACCAGATCTCGCCATCCTCGACATCAAGATGCCGCGCATGGACGGCATGGAGACGCTGCGCAGGCTGCGACAGAAGTCCGACCTGCCGGTGATCTTCCTGACCTCCAAGGACGAGGAGATCGATGAGTTGTTCGGCCTCAAGATGGGCGCCGACGATTTCATCCGCAAACCGTTCTCGCAGCGCCTGCTGGTCGAGCGCGTCAAGGCCGTGCTGCGCCGCTCGGCACCGAAGGATCCGACCGTCGCGCCGAAGGAGAACGACGCCAAGGCGCTCGATCGCGGCCTGCTGCGCATGGATCCGGAACGACATACCTGCACCTGGAAGAACGAGCCGGTGACGCTGACCGTCACCGAATTCCTCATCCTGCAGGCGCTGGCGACCCGGCCCGGCGTGGTGAAGAGCCGCAATGCGCTGATGGACGCCGCCTATGACGATCAGGTCTATGTCGACGACCGCACCATCGACAGCCACATCAAGCGACTGCGCAAGAAGTTCAAGGTGGTCGACAACGAGTTCGAGATGATCGAGACGCTCTACGGCGTCGGCTACCGCTTCAAGGAAGCCTGAGGCGCACGCGTCTTCACGAATGATGAGAGCATCGCCGGTTCTGATTCTATCGGGACCGCGATGGCTCTAAAGCGCGATGAGATTGGGATGAAGAATCATCGCGCTTTAGGTTATTGTTGGAGCATGCGGGGCCCCCTTCGCACGAGATGTCCTAACGCGGGCGTAAGCATTGCTTGACCGAACGCAGCCTCACGAGAACCAGAGCGCCGGGGATTTCGCATCCGACCGCGTTCCGGACCACGTCGCCGAGGACAAAGCGGCTCCGCAAGGGTGGGGGCCGCTGAATTGGCTGAAGCGCGCCGGGCAGTTCTTCTTCGCGCTGTCCTTCTCCAGCCTGACCCGCCGCATCGTCTCGCTCAACCTCGCCGGCCTCGTCGCGCTTGTCGCGAGCATCCTTTACCTGTCGCAATTCCGCGCCGGCCTGATCGACGCGCGCGCCCAGAGCCTGCTGGTGCAGGCCGAGATCATCGCCGGTGCAATCGGAGCGTCGGCGACGGTGCAGACCAACGCGATCACGGTCGACCCTGACCGGCTGCTCGATCTGAAACTGGGCGACAGCTATGGCGGGACAGACGACTCGCTGGATTTCCCGATCAATCCGGAGCGTGTTGCGCCGGTATTGCGTACGCTGATCTCGCCGACCAAAACCCGCGCCCGGATCTTCGATCCCAACGGCACGCTGTTGCTCGACAGCCGCGACCTCGACAACGTACTGGCCTTCCCGCTGCCGCCGCCGTCGGAGAAACCCGGCCTGGTCGAGCGCGGCATGGTCGCAGTGCGCACCTGGCTGAACCGCGGAGACCTGCCGCTCTATCGCGAGCTGGGGCGCGAGAACGGCAAGGGCTATGCGGAAGTGGGCGATGCGCTCCAGGGCCAGAAACGCTCGATGGTGCGGGTCAATTCGCGCGGCGAGGTGATCGTCTCGGTCGCGGTCCCCGTGCTGCGCTCGCGCGCCATCCACGGCGCGCTGATGCTGTCCACCCAGGGCGACGACATCGACCAGATGGTGACCGCCGAGCGCCTCGCCATCCTGAAAGTCGGCGGTGTCGCCGCCGCCGTCATGATCATGCTGTCGCTGCTGCTCGCGAGCACGATCGCGGGGCCCGTGCGCCGGCTCGCCGACAGCGCCGAGCGCGTCCGCCGCCGCATCAAGGCCCGCATCGAGATCCCCGACTTCACCCGCCGCCGCGACGAGATCGGCCATCTTTCCGGGGCGCTGCGCGACATGACCAGCGCGCTCTACAGCCGGATCGAGGCGATCGAGATGTTCGCCGCCGACGTCGCGCACGAATTGAAGAACCCGCTGACCTCGCTGCGCTCCGCGGTCGAGACGCTGCCGCTGGCGCGCAACGAGAGCAGCCGCGCGCGCCTGCTCGAGGTGATCGAGCACGACGTCAAGCGGCTCGACCGACTGATCTCGGACATCTCGGACGCCAGCCGGCTCGATGCGGAGCTACAGCGGCAGGACGCGATGGCGGTCGATCTCCGTCGCCTGCTCGGCACGCTAGTGTCGGTCGCGAACGAGACCAAGCTCGGCCACGACGTCGCCGTCGAGGCCCGCTTCGAGGGCCGCGGCCCGACCGATACGTTCTCCGTGACCGGCCACGATTCACGGTTGGGACAGGTGGTCGCCAACCTGCTCTCCAACGCGCAATCGTTCTCCGAGCCCGGCAGCAAGGTGCGCCTGACCTGCCGGCGCGTGCGCGGAGAGATCGAGATCGTGGTCGACGATGACGGTCCCGGCATCCGCGACGATGCGCTGGAGCGCATCTTCGAGCGCTTTTACACCGACCGTCCGCATCAGGGCTTCGGCCAGAACTCCGGCCTCGGCCTGTCGATCTCCAAGCAGATCATCGACGCCCATGGCGGACGTATCTGGGCCGAGAACCGCCCCGGTGCCGCGGATTCCGACGGCGCGCCGACGGTTGCCGGCGCACGCTTCGTGGTGAGGCTGCCGGCGCTATGAGCGAAGGCGGGCCCAGCGTTCACGCCTCCGCAGTCAAGATCGGACATCTGGCGGTTCTGATCCGCGGGCCCTCGGGCTCCGGCAAGTCGCGCCTTGCCTTCGAATTGATCATGGCGGGGCGCGCAGGCGTGATCGAACGGACCGTTCTGGTCGGCGATGACCGTGTCCATCTGGCGACAGTCGGCCAGGAAATTGAGGTCCGCCCGGCCCGCGTGCTGGCCGGCCTGATCGAAATCCGTGGGCTCGGAATCCGCCGCTGCGACTTTGTGGAGCATGCGACAGTCGGTCTCGTGGTCGATCTGGACGCCGCGGACGCTGAGCGGCTGCCACCAGCCGAATCCCTGAAAACAAGCATTTCCGGTGTCGAAATACCGAGAATCCCGGTGGGGCGCGGATATTTGCCCCTCCCTTTGGTTGTTGCTGCCTTGACCACTACCAAGAGTTAACCTTCTGCTAACCCTTGAGGCGATTGTTTGAAGGGATATGGTAACCATATGAACCCCACTATCGCGACCGGATAGGCCGGCGCAGCTCCCCTCATCCATCCGTCTAGATTCAGGGAGATACGCAACATCCCCTCTTGCGCGGGGGCTCTGGATGGTCAAAGTGGCGCGTTCGTGCGGCGCACCAAGAGCGCCCGCGAGGAGTTTTTCCGATGATTGGTCTAGTACTTGTGACCCACGGGCGCCTTGCCGACGAATTCAAGGCAGCGCTTGAGCACGTTATGGGGCCACAAAAGCAAATCGAAGCGATCACGATCGGCGCTGAAGATGATTCCGATCTCTGTCGAAGCGACATCATCGAGGCGGTTAACCGCGTCGATTCCGGCGACGGCGTTGCGATCCTCACCGACATGTTCGGCGGTACGCCGTCCAACCTTGCGATTTCCTGCATGAGCCGGCCCAAGGTCGAAGTGCTCGCGGGCATCAACCTTCCCATGCTGGTGAAGCTCGCCAAGGTGCGCGAGGAGCGTTCGCTGCCCGACGCGATCGCGATGGCCCAGGAAGCGGGCCGCAAATACGTCACCATCGCCAGCCGCGTGCTCGCCGGCAAATGAGCGAGCACGCTCCACTCGGAAACCCGGCCGGGACAGGCGTGCCCGCAGGGGCGATTTCCAAAGAGCTTCTGATCATCAACAAGCGCGGCCTGCATGCCCGCGCCTCCGCGAAATTCGTCCAGGCGGTCGAGCGCTTCGACGCGCAGGTATGGGTGACGCGCGGCGGCGAGACCGTCGGCGGCACCTCGATCATGGGCCTGATGATGCTCGCCGCGGGACCCGGCACGACCATCACCGTCGCCGCCGCCGGCGCTGATGCCGAAGCCGCGCTCGCGGCGATCACCGAGCTCGTTGAAAGCAAGTTCAACGAGGAAGGGACTTAGGCGGCTCTCGCCTCGCGCTCGGCTGCGCTCCCTCGCCCCGTTCTTACGGGGAGAGGGTTGGGGTGAGGGGCCTCTCCACATGCGTGAGACTACCGAGAGACCCATACCCCCTCACCCGGATCGCATCTAACGATGCGATCCGACCTCTCCCCGCAAGCGGGGCGAGGTGAAGAGGTCACTTCGCCGGCGGCGCGATGTAGATGTTCCAGCTCATCGCCGGGCCGGCCTTGCCGTGGGTGAAGCGGCGCGTCGTCATCACCATGCGCTCGGCATTCGGCGCGACCTCGGATACCCATTTCTCGAACGCCGGCCGGCGGCCGTCGGTCGGATCGAACACGCCGATGAAGCCGTACTTCTTGACGTCATCGAGCGAGGTCAGCCCGGAATCCCAGGCTTCGATCGGCATGAACGCGGCCGGATGATCGGGGCTGTAGAACACCAGCGGCTGGATCGATTCCATAGTGCCGGCGACGATCGCCCAGCGCGAGCCGAAGCGCTGGTGCCAGGCCTGCGTCAGCTCGCGCGCGAGATCCGAGCGCGCGCCATAGGTCGCCGTGTTGCCGGCATTGGCCGCCATCTCGCGCGCGGCGATCCAGGGCGAGGCGGCGAGCGTCGCCACGCTGAGCACGAGCCAGATCGCGGCGATGTTGAACAGGGCTGCGCTCTGCACGCGCAGCGCAGGGATCGCGACCAGCGCGAGCGGCACCAGGAAGAACAGCGAGATGCCCCAGTCGGTTTTCATGTAGATGCTGAAGACCAGCGCGCCGAGCGGCGGGCCGATCGCGACGATGATCTGGATGATCCAGACGTTCAGCGCCTGCGACAGGTTGACGCCCTGATTGATGCCGCGCCCCCAGGCGCGCGTGACGATGCGCAAGGGCGCTCGCAGCAGCAGCCTGAACCACGGCGGCACCAGCGCCATCGCCAGCGCGGCGAGCACCACCGGCAGCGCCAGCAGCGCGAAATTATGCAGGACGTAGCCGGCGACGAGCTGATGCACCTGGCCGCTGTCCTCGAGGCTGTAGGTGTCACCGGCATAGGTCAGCGGCACGAAATGCGCGTCCGCCAGCCAGACGATGTGCGGGATCATCGCCACCACGAGCGTCGCGATCGCAATCCACGGCGCCGGCGACAACAGGAATCTCAGCCGCTCCGGATGAATCAGCGCGGCAAGGCCGATGGCGCCGATCATGGTCAGCACCCAGTATTTGGTCATCAGCGCCAGCGCGCCGGCAAGCCCGAGAAACACTCCGGACTGCCAGCTTCGCTTCTCGAAGGCGTTGAGATAGGCGAGCACCAGTAGCGGCAGCGTGACGAGCTGCAGCAGGTCCGCGTTGTACTTGAAGCCCTTGAAATTGAAGATCGGGTAGAGCGCGATCATCACCACGACCAGGAACGCGCGCCTTGCGTCCACCACGCGCAGCGCGACCAGCCAGCAGATCACCATGCCGACGCTGACTGTCGCCATCGCCAGCGCGTAAGTCGCCCAGTCCGTCGGCGGGAACGCCTTGAACCAGAGGCCGGCGACCCAGCCCGACAGCGGCGGGTGCTTGCCATAGCCGAGCAGGAATTTCTGCCCCCAGCCCCAGGCTTCTGCGACGTCCATGTGAACGTCCTGCGCTGCCTTGAGATTGATCAGGATGAAGGTCCAGAGCACCGCATGCAGGATGGCGAGCTGGATCACCAGCCGGAGGCTGGCCTCGGGGCGGGTCGCGCAGGCAACCAGCCAGGCCCGGAAACGGTTGTAGCTCCCCCGGGTCTTCGTACGCGGCCTGGCGGTTGGGAGAGAAGTGGTCGACATGGGGCGCTTGCGTAGCGCGTTTTCGGCCCTGTTGGAATCAGCTTGGCGTGAAGAAAGGCCCTGAAAATACAGCAATATGGTTGCCGCACGGGGATGTGAGTGGTATCCCGCGCCCATGACGACCGTCCCGATTTCGAACATCCGCAACTTCTCCATCGTCGCCCATATCGACCATGGCAAATCGACGCTGGCCGACCGCCTGATCCAGATGACGGGCGGCCTCTCCGACCGCGAAATGGCGGGCAAGGAGCAGGTGCTCGATTCCATGGACATCGAGCGCGAGCGCGGCATCACCATCAAGGCGCAGACGGTGCGGCTCTCGTACCGCGCCAAGGACGGCAAGGATTACATCTTCAACCTGATGGATACGCCCGGCCATGTCGACTTCGCCTACGAAGTCTCACGGTCGCTGGCGGCCTGCGAAGGTTCCCTGCTGGTGGTCGACGCCAGCCAGGGCGTGGAAGCGCAGACGCTCGCCAACGTCTACCAGGCGCTCGACAACAATCACGAGATCGTTCCGGTCCTGAACAAGGTCGATCTTCCGGCCGCCGAGCCTGAGAAGATCAAGCAGCAGATCGAGGACGTCATCGGCATCGACGCCTCCGACGCCGTGATGATCTCGGCCAAGACCGGGCTCGGCGTCCCCGACGTGCTGGAAGCCATCGTCACCCGCCTGCCGCCGCCGAAGGGCGACCGCGACGCCACCTTGAAGGCGCTGCTGGTCGACAGCTGGTACGATGTCTATCTCGGCGTCGTCGTCCTGATCCGCGTCGTCGACGGCGTCATGAAGAAGGGCCAGCGCGTCCGCATGATGGGCACCGGCGCGGCCTACGACGTCGAGCGCGTCGGCTTCTTCACGCCGAAGATGCAGCAGGTCGACGAGCTCGGGCCCGGCGAGATCGGTTTCATCACCGCCGCGATCAAGGAAGTCGCCGACACCCGCGTCGGCGATACCATCACCGACGACAAGAAGCCGGTCGCGGACATGCTGCCCGGCTTCAAGCCGGCGATCCCGGTCGTGTTCTGCGGCCTGTTCCCGGTCGACGCCGACGACTTCGAGACGCTGCGCGCCGCGATGGGCAAGCTGCGCCTCAACGACGCCAGCTTCTCTTTCGAGATGGAGACCTCGGCCGCTCTCGGCTTCGGCTTCCGCTGCGGCTTCCTCGGCCTGCTGCACCTGGAAATCATCCAGGAGCGGCTGTCGCGCGAATTCGACCTCAACCTGATCGCGACCGCGCCGAGCGTCATCTACAAGATGAAGCTCACCGACGGCCAGGAGATCGAGATCCACAATCCCGTCGACATGCCCGACGTGGTCAAGATCGCCGAGATCGACGAGCCCTGGATCGAGGCGACGATCCTCACCCCCGACGAATATCTCGGCAGCGTGCTCAAGCTGTGCCAGGACCGTCGCGGCTCGCAGAAGGAGCTCACCTACGTCGGCTCCCGTGCGATGGTGAAATACGATTTGCCGCTCAACGAGGTCGTGTTCGACTTCTACGACCGCCTGAAGTCGGTCTCCAAGGGCTACGCCTCGTTCGACTATCATCTCACCGACTACAAGCCGGCCGATCTCGTCAAGATGCAGATCCTGGTCAATGCCGAGCCGGTCGATGCGCTCTCCATGCTGGTGCATCGCACCCGCGCCGAAGGCCGCGGCCGCGCCATGGTCGAGAAGATGAAGGAGCTGATCCCGCCGCACATGTTCCAGATCCCGATCCAGGCGGCGATCGGCGGCAAGGTGATCGCGCGCGAAACGGTCCGCGCACTGCGCAAGGACGTCACCGCGAAGTGCTACGGCGGCGACATCACGCGTAAGCGCAAGCTTCTGGAGAAGCAGAAGGAAGGCAAGAAGAAGATGCGGCAGTTCGGCAAGGTCGACATCCCGCAGGAAGCCTTCATTGCCGCGCTGAAGGTGGATAGCTGAGGCAAGCGCTGAAGCCGCCTGACGGATACCTTAGCCACCGTCATGCCCGGGCTCGTCCCGGGCATCCACGTTCTTGGCGCCGCGCGGAAGCCGTGGATGGCTGGGACGAGCCCGGCCATGACGACGAAGAGCGAGATCGGGTCCGATCCAAGCGTTTCGCGACCGGACAGCAAAAATCTCAAAAACAACCCCATGCACAGTAGCCGGCACCTTGTTGGCATTACGCTTTTTCGATTTTACGAAGTCCGTTTGACTCGTCGGGCAAAACACCGGCAGAATGCAATCATTGCGGCGCGAATGATCGGCTGATCGAAGTCGATGGTCGGCGTCCCGCAGAGAGCCCTCATCATTTCGGCGGACAGCTAAGGCGAAACCGTCATTCCGGGGCGCGCCACTTGGCGCGAGCCCGGAATCCATTTCTCCGCTTTGCTTGCAGCGCGATGGATTCCGGGCTCGCGCTTCGCGCGCCCCGGAATGACGATCCCACGAATACCTTGATCCTCGCCACGAAATAGACCGCTCGCGGCCGAATGGGCGAGCAAACGCGCATAACGAGCAAACGCGCATAACAGGGCAGCCTTGCCCTGTGTCGGCAGATAGGCCACCATCCTCGCGCGCACCATCAACTAGACCAAAAGCGCTGAGGAAACGCATGAGCAAGCCGTCAAGCTTCGACTATGGCTGGGTCGTTGTCGCCGCGGGCGCGCTGATGACCTGTGTCGGCTTCGGTACGATGCTGTCGCTTGCGGTCTTCCTGCAGCCGATCTCGGAATCGATGGGCTGGTCGCGCGCCGGCGTGTCGGCGGCGGCGACGTTCGATTTTCTCTGCATGGGCTTTGCCGCGTTCTTCTGGGGCGCGCTGTCGGACCGTTTTGGCACCCGCATCGTGGTCCTCGCCGGAAGCGTTCTGTTGGGGCTCGGCCTCGTGACCGCGAGCCAGGCCGCACACCTCTGGCAATTCCAGCTTTTCTTCGGCGTGCTGATCGGAATTGCCGCCGGCAGCTTCTACGCACCGATGATGGCGCTCGCGAGCGCCTGGATCGAGAAGAACCGCAGCCTCGCAGTGGCGCTGGTCTCCGCCGGGATGGGCGTGTCGCCGGTGACGATCGCGCCGACCGCAAGCTGGCTGATCTCGACCTATGACTGGCGCACCGCGATGCTGGTGATCGGCATCGCTGCGTGGGCGCTGCTGATCCCGGCCTGCTTCCTGGTGCGTCCTGCGCCACGGACGGCTGGCCCCGCAACTCCGGACGCGGCACCGGAGACGGAGCTGACCGCGGCGCAGGCGCTGCGCACGCCGCAGTTCATCGCGCTCGCCGCGGCGCATTTCGCCTGCTGCGCGGCGCATTCCGGCCCGATCTTCCACATGGTGTCCTATGCGATGGTGTGCGGCATCGCCCCGCTCACGGCGGTGACGGTCTACAGCGTCGCCGGCGTCTCCGGGCTCGGCGGGCGCCTGCTGCTGGGCGCGCTGGCCGATCGCGTCGGCGCAAAACCCGTGCTGGTCGGCGGCCTGTTCGTGCAGGCGATGTGCATCGCGACCTATCTCGCGGTGGCCCAGCTCGGCGAATTCTACGCGCTCTCGGTCGTGTTCGGCCTCGCCTATGGCGGGGTGATGCCGCTCTATGCGGTGCTGGTCCGCGAATTCTTCGGGGCGCGCATCATGGGCACGGTGTTCGGAGCGGTGTCGGCCTTTGCCAGCCTCGGCATGGCGCTCGGGCCCTGGGCCGGCGGGCTCGTGTTCGACACCTTCCAGCAATACACATGGCTGCACGCCGGCTCCTTCGCGATCGGGCTTGCCGCCGTCGCGGTGGCGCTGAGCTTTCCATCCAAACGCAAGCAACCGCTCGAGCTTGGCCGCGCGGCGGCCTGACGAGCGCGATCTACTGCGCAACGAAGGGCCATGACGCGCGGGCGCGATAGGTCCAGAGCCCGAAATTGCCGCCGATGCCGCTGCGCTCGCCGCCGATAGCTATTTGCGCACCGTTGTCAAATTTCGCCGTCAGGCCGCCAATGGCGCGCGCCGACCAGCCATCAAGGATGACAAACGGGATTGCCCCCGGGGCCGGCGCCCCGGCGCTGTCGCCGTTGAAGTAATAGTCGCCGTAGACTCCGACGTAAGGCGTCAGGATGGTCGTAGCGGACCACGTCAGCGGATAGGCCAGTTTGACACCACCGCTGGCGCGGCCTGTCGAGAAGTCGCGCGCTGTTTGCAGGGTGCCGAGCGTGTCGGTGTAGGCATTCTCGCGTTCCCACAACGCATAGACGCGCGCCGATGGCTCGATCTGGATACCGAAATTGCTGTAAGCGCCGGTGAGCCCGCTTGTGACAAGCCAGCGGTTGCCTGCGAACGAACCAGCGGCCGTGCCTGCTGTGCCGTCGTACCCGATCCCGGAATATGCGACCCCGGCGTCGAAGCGGATGCCCTGCGTAATCTTCCAGCCGAGATAGGAGCCCACGGTCCAGCCGTCGCCTTTCAGCCGGCCCAACAGAGCGTCCGAACGATAGTCGAAGGTCTCGTAGCCGCCGAGTATGCCCACCAGGAAATCAGGCGTAAATTTCCGGGTGAGACCGGCCAGCAGGTTGACCTGGTTTCCGTAAAGCACGCTTGCTCCGGGGACCGTCGACAAGTTGCCCCAGCGATCGAGGGTCGCCCCGCGCACTTCGGCCCAACCCAGCCATTCCCTCGGCTCGGCGACACGGAGCGGCGGTGCCTTGGTGGGCGCCGCGTAGCCCAGCGCATTGAACGTGTCATCGATGCGGGCGGGCGAACTGGACTGAGAGCCCAATCCGCGCCCGTTGCTCGCAAAGGTCCCGTTGGCGCTCGCAAAAGGATCATTGGACCGGAGAGCGGCATTCGCCGGCTGCGCCTCCGGATCGGCGGCGAAATTAAACCGCACACCACTGGCGCTCGGCGCGATGAAGGCCCCGCCTCCATTGAAGGCCTCACCAATTGCGCTGTCGATAGCGCCGGAGATCGCCTGCCCCGAAACCTGGGCCACAGTTGGCGTCACCAATACCTGCAACGCGCGCAGCCTGAGGCTGTCCGCGGGCGTGTTGACGGCCTGCGTCAGTGTCGGCGAGCTACTGGGACCGAAATTTCCGGCTCCCACGTAACTCGCCGTGATTGCGTGCGATCCGACCGTGAGCGATGAGGCGGTAAAGGAAGCAATGCCGGCAGCTAAAACCGCGGTGCCGATAGCAACGCCGCCGTCGTTGAACGTTACGGTGCCAGTCGGCGTGCCGCCGCTGCTGGTTACCGTGGCGGTGAACGTAACCGCTTTGCCAAATTCACTCGGGTTGAGCGAGGACGCAAGCGCCGTCGCCGTGGCTGCTTGACCTACCTTCTGTACCAGCACGCTCGATGTGCTGGCTGCGAAATTCGCGCTGCCATTGTAAGTCGCAGTCATCGAATGCGCGCCGAGAGCAAGTGACGAGGTGGTAAAGACTGCCGTCGCCGCCCCACTCAACGGTACCGTTGCCAGCACCGTCGCTCCATCCCTGAACGTGACATTACCCGTTGCCGTGCCTGCCGAAACCGTGGCCGTGAGAGTCACGGATTGACCGAACATGCTGGGATTGAGCGAAGACGTCAGTGTCGTCGTCGTCGCCGCGGGGGCGCTCACCGTCGTCGTCACGCTCGAAGTATTGTTGGCGAGGTTCGGGTCGATTGTGGTGGTTGTCACCGTCGCGGTGTTGGTCAGGATCGTACCTGCGACGGCGTTTACAGTCGCCGTTAGCGTCAGCGTTTGCGGGGTACCGGTCGTGACCGTTCCAACCGTCCACACACCCGCGCTGAAGGTCCCCTGGCTCGGGGCCGCGCTCACAAGCGTCTCGCCAACGGGCAGCACGTCGTTCACCGTGACGTTAGCAGCCGCGCCGGGCCCGGCATTGATCACCGTGATGGTGTAGGTAATGGTTTGTCCTTGTATGACGGTTGCGGGAGCCGCCTTGCCAATCGACAGGTCGGCGCCGATCGATACTGGTGTGATCGTTGCGCTCGCACTGTTGTTCCCGGGATTGGGGTCGAGCTGATCGCTGTGCGAGATCGTGGCCGTGTTCGTCTGCGAACTGGAGTCGACCACGGTGGCCTGCAACTGCAATGTTTGTGGGGTACCGGTCGTGACCGTTCCCACCGTCCAGACCCCCGTACCACTCACGTAGCTTCCCTGGCTCGGAGTCGCGCTCACGAACGACAAGCCGGCGGGAAGCAGGTCCTGCACGATGACGTTGGTGGCCGTGTTCGGTCCCGCATTGCTCAAGGTGACGGTGAAAGTCACCGTGCTCCCTACATTCGGGGTCGGATTGGACACCGTCGTTGTGAGCTGAAGATCGGCCTGCTGCGGCGTGACGGTTGCGCTCGCGCTATTGTTCCCGGGATTGGGGTCGAACTGATCGCTGTGCGAGATCGTGGCCGTGTTTGTCTGCGAACCGGAGCCGACCACGGTGGCCTGCACTTGCAGTGTTGGCGGGGTGGCGGTCGTGACTGTTCCCACCGTCCAGACACCCGTACCGTTCACGTAGCTTCCCTGGCTCGGAGTCGCGCTCACGAACGACAAGCCGACGGGAAGCAGGTCCTGCACGATAACGTTGGTGGAGTCGTTCGGTCCCACATTGCTCAGAGTGACAGTGAAGGTGATGGGGTCCCCCACGTTCGGGGTCGGATTGGACACCGTCTTTGCGAGCTGAAGATCGGCCTGCTGCGGCGTGACGGTTGCGCTTGCACTGTTGTTCCCGGGATTGGGGTCGAGCTGATCGCTGTGGAGAATCGTGGCCGTGTTCGTCTGCGAACTGGGGCTGACCACGGTGGCCTGCACTTGCAGTGTTGGCGTGGTGCCGTTCGTGACCGTTCCCACCACCCAGACACCCGTACCGCTCACGTAGCTTCCCTGGCTCGGAGTCGCGCTCTGGAACGACAAGCCGGCGGGAAGCAGGTCCTGCACAGTGACGTTGGTGGCGTCGTTCGGTCCCGCATTGCTCAGACTGACAGTGAATGTGATGGTGTCCCCCACGTTCGGGGTCGGATTGGTCACCGTCTTGGTGAGTCCAAGATCGGCCTGCTGCGCCTGCGCGGCCTGCGAGCCAAAGGCGGCAAGCATGATGACGAGCAGCAGCCCAAAGACGCCGACACGTCCCAGACTCCGCCCTATCGCGCGCACTCCGGAGCGCCGCGCCAAACGCGGTCTATCGGCGGTTGCACAAACCGCCGTACAAGTGTCAACGACCTCCGACATTGCAGCCCCCAGCCGGAATCTATGCCTCATCCCGTCCGACTCTTAGCAGCCGGGGGCATCCGACGAATTGGCTTGCGCGACCAAAAAAATGTCCCAAAATTCGTTTGTGAAAACGTGTTGCAATCGCGACACATTCCGATCGGGCTTGCCGCCGTCGCGGTAGCGCTGAGATCGGGCCGGCTTGGAATTGCGGGTAGAAACGCGAAAGCGCGCTGCGCCGGCGCCGCCTTGTCACACCCAGCGCCGTACCCGGGCAACATAGCCGTCATAAGCGGCGCCGAACTGGCGGCGCATCTTGGCTTCCTCGAAGGGAATGTGGACCCAATTGGCCGTTGCGAACACGGCGATGGGCGCAATGAACATCGGCCAGGCCCCAACCCATACCGCAATGCCCAGCGAAAGAAGCACAAGACCCAGATACATCGGGTTGCGGGTGAACCGGTAGGGACCGCGGGTGACGAGGGCTCGATTGGCAGGCGAGGTCGGTTCGATTTCGGTCCCCTCACGCCGAAACAGGACGAGAGCCCACACCGGCGGGACGAACGCGATGGCTACCAACGCCATTCCGAGCGGCGGAAGCGGCAGGCCGGGAAACTGCGGCCAGCCGAGTGACCAGCTCAGCGCCGCGCAGAGCAGGATATAAATCAACGCCCAAATCGGCGGAGGAAGCTTCAGCATGATCGAGCCCACTGGAGTCGACGCTCTGTCGGCGTCCCGGTTGTTGTTGCGACGTGCCGCAACCGCAACAATTTGCCCGCTTTGGGTCCACTGCGCCACCCCATTCAGCTCATCGAAGGTGTGTGTCAGAAGGCGACGGCCCGACCACATCGCCGCGAGTGGCCGATCTGCAACGGTCTCATCCCACCTTGCCGTCTCTCCACGGATAGGTCACCGCCCCTACCCGTCCAATAGAAGGCAAAGGGGACGAGGAAGGCATGAACAAGCCGCAGGGCTTCGACCTCGTCGAGCGGGCGCGCGCTACAGCCGCTCATCATGAGCGAAGCCGACGAGATCGAGCGGACGCGGCGGCTGACGCCGGGCGTGGTTTCCGCGCTCATCTAAGTTGACGAACGGTTCAGGGCGCGAGACTTCTGCCTCATCGCTTCGTTTTCAAAATAGGCAATCCCGTTCTGGGCCGAACTGTCAATGAATTCGGCCACAAAGGCGCGCCCGATATCGTCCTGCTCGATCGTGCCGAAAGACCCCGGAATAAAACGCCCCAACCAGGCTATGTAGCCTGGGGTGTGAACATTTCCTGCGATAATTCCCGGACGAAAAATCGCGAGGCGCTGGAAACCTGTCCTTTGGACTGTCTCTTCCTTCAGGCCCATGATCCGCGCATAACGGACCCTGCTTTTCGCGGTGCTCCCCGCTGCCGAGAGCAGGGAAAATCGTTTTATCCCGCCGGCATGGCAACCGCGGGCAAAGCCACCGACGACGCCTATTTCGAGGGCCGTCAATTCCTCCTCGCTCCACTTCATGCTGCCTTTGCCGACGCCGACACATGATGCCCCGTAGACTGGGTCACCTTGCGCGACCATGCTCTGGGCAACCTTGGTCACCTCTCCTGAAAACCGGGCATCTGCCGTATCCAGGATCACTTGTCGCACGCGCGAGCTGGCGTTCGGAGAAGTTACCCTGCGACTGACCATCACGACTTCGGCGCACGATGGCTCCGCAGTGAGTGCGCGCACCACAGCATCTCCGACCTGTCCCGTACCGCCGATGATCAAGACACGAAATACCATTTCAGCCTCATCGCGAACGCTGCAGCGCCGCATCCACCTTGCTGCTTTCCTTCCTAGCCACATATCCCCCTTGCGCAAGCGCCTTGGGTTGCGAATCGATACGTTCGCGCCGCCACCTTGATCCGTGCCGCCAAATAGACCACCATCGACCCCTTACCGCTCACCGCAGAATGGGCGAGGAAACGCGAACATGGATGCAACTCCCGGGGTTGGACTGGTCGAACGTGCCCGGGCGATTTCACCGCTGATTGCGCGTGAAGCCGACGAGATCGAGCGGACGCGGCGGCTGACGCCAGCCGTGCTCAGTGCGCTGATTGAGAACGGGCTTTACCGCGCGCTGCTGCCACAGAGCCTCGGTGGCGCGGAGGCTCCGCCTGAAACCTTCATGCAGATGATGGAGGAGATCGCGAAGGCGGATGCCTCCACGGCGTGGTGCCTCGGCCAGTGCAGCGTCTGCGCGATGATCGCGGCCTCGCTCGATCGCGACACCGCGCACGAGATCTTCAACGCAGGCCCGGGCATCCTCGCCTGGGGGGCGATCGCGCATGAGGCGCGTGCGGTCGAGGGCGGCTATCGCGTCACGGCGCGCTGGGACTTTGCCTCGGGCTCGCGGCAGGCGAGTTGGCTCGGGGCGCATGTCCGCATTCTCGGAGCCGACGGCACGCCACGCAAAAATGCCGACGGGTCGCCGGAGGTGCGCACCATTCTGTTCCCCGTCGCGAGCGCGACGTTGCATGACGTCTGGCAGGCGATCGGACTCGCCGGCACCGGGACGGACTCATACGAAGTGAACGACCTCTTCATCCCAGAGCGCTTCACGGCGTTTCGTGATGTGCCATCTGCGCTGCGTGAGAGAGGTCTGCTCTACAAAATTGGCACCGGTTCGACGTTCAGCCTCGGCTTTGCCGCGATCTCGCTCGGTGTGGCGCGCACGACGCTGGACGCCGCGATCGCGCTGGCGCGCGCAAAGCACCAGTCGCTGGCCGCGCACGCCATGCGCGACAACCAGGCGGTCCAGGGCCTGATCGGCCGCACCGAGGGCGATTTGCGCGCCGCGCGGGCCTATCTCTATGCGACGGCGAATGCGATGTGGCGTGACCTCAACGCGACCGGCGAGTTCAGCGCCCAGCATCGCAGCGCGGTGCGGCTGGCCGCGACCTGGACCATCCATCAGTCGGCCAGGGTGGTCGACACCGCCTATCACATGGCCGGCGCAACCGCGGTGTTCCGCAGCAATCCGTTCGAGCGACGATTTCGTGATATGCACGCCATCGCCCAGCAGCTCCAGGCCCGGGACACTCATTACGAGGATGTCGGCAAGGCGATTCTTTCCGAGGGACGTTGATCGCCGGCGCACGAAGCTGCGACGCTTTGCCTCGCAATACGACGAACCATGCGCCCACTGCATCGAGTCATGCAAAAGGATGGCAGCGCCCGCGTTAAATCACGGAGCCCGTGGGGCCCTTGTTAAGCATTTTCTGGGACCTTTCCACAAAGCCAAGATCAATATTTGGAATGCCCCGGAATTTTCGATGCTCAAGATCAAGTCGATTGCGGCCCGCCTGATTCTCGCCATCGCACTCACCGTGGCGGTGGCCTGCGCCATCCTCTCCGGCTTCTCGATCACGCAGCAGCGGGCGCTGACACGGATGGCGCTCGATCAACAGCTCAAGCTGCAATATGAGAGCGTGATCGCCGCGATCGACTATGAGGGACGCGCCGCGCTTGCCGTCTCGTCCGTGATTGCCGCATTGCCGCCGGTCGGCGACGCCATCGCCAAGGGAGACCGCGAGGGCCTGTCCGCGCTGCTTGGCGATGCCAACCAGGCGCTCAAGGCGCAGGGCATCCCGCTGATGACCTTCCAGGTTCCACCCGCGGTGGTGTTTCAACGGGTTCATTTGCCCAAATCCTTCGGCGACGACGTCTCCGCGCGCCGCGAGACCGTCGTCGAGGCGATCAAGGGTGGCCGCCAGATCGTCGGCGTCGAGCCGAGCCGTGAAGCCATCAGCATTTTCGGCATGACGCCGATCATGCGCGGCGGCAAGAGCCTCGCCAATGTCGACATCGGCGCCGTCTTCGGCAAGGAATTCGTCGACCGCGCCAGGAAGCGCTTCGGCATCGACCTCGCCGTCTACTCCCTCGACGGCAAGGATTTGAACAAGCTGTCCTCGACCTTCGGCAACACCGTCGTCACCACGCTGGATCAGCTGAAGGGCGCCATCAACGGCGCGCCACTGCTGCGCGAAGCCGAGCTCGACGGCCATCCGGTCGAGGTCTACGCCGGGCCGATCAAGAACTACGCAGGCGCGCCGGTCGGCGTACTCGAGATCATCAAGGACACGACCGAATACGAGGCCGCGTTCGCCACCGCCGAGCGCAACCTGATCCTCGGCACGGTCGCGATCCTCGCTGTTGCAATCGTGCTGGCGCTGCTGCTCGGACGCGGGCTGTCGCAGCCGCTCACCGCGATCACCGCCGTCATGAACCGGCTGTCGAGCGGCGACACCAGCGTCACCATTCCCGGCAGCGAGCGCCCGGACGAGCTCGGCACCATGGCCAAGGCGGTCGACGTGTTCCGCCGCAACATGCTCGAGGCCGGCGCGCTGCGCGAGGCGCAGGAGGCCGACAAGGCCAAAGCCGAGGTCGAGAAGCAGGCGCTGCAGCGCCAGATGGCCGATCGCTTCGAGGCGGATGTTAAGGGCGTGGTTGCCGCCGTCGCCAAGGCGACCGAGGGCATGCAGAGCGTCGCCGGCGAGATCACCTCTAGCGTCAACGGCACCTCGCAGCGTGCATCGGCCGCGGCCACCGCCTCCGAAGAAGCTTCGACCAGCGTGAACGCAGTCGCCGCGGCGACCGAGGAATTGGCCTCGTCGGTCAGCGAGATCGGCCGTCAGGTCACCCATTCGAGCGAGGTCGCGAGCGGCGCGGTGGTCAAGGCCGCCGAGACGACGGAGATGGTCACGAGCCTCGCCGCCGCCGCCGAGCGCATTGGCGACGTGCTGCGGCTGATCAGCGAGATCGCGAGCCAGACCAACCTGCTCGCGCTCAACGCCACGATCGAGGCCGCCCGCGCGGGTGACGCCGGCCGCGGCTTTGCCGTCGTCGCATCCGAGGTGAAGGACCTGGCCAGCCAGACCGCGAAGGCGACCGACGAGATCGCCAGCCAGGTCAGCGCGATCCAGGCCGCGACCGGCAATTGCGTCACCGCGATCTCGGGGATCAGCGACACCATCCGCGAGATCAGCGGCATCGCGGCGACCATTGCCGCCGCAGTGGAGCAGCAGGGCTCGGCGACGCGCGAGATCGCCCGCAGCGTGCAGCAGGCCTCCGCCGGCACTACCGACGTCTCGGCCAATGTCGCCGGCGCAAGCCAGGCCGCGGATCAGTCGCGCGCACTGGCCGGCAATGTGATGGTTGCCTCAGGCGAGCTCGGCGAGCATGCATCCGCGCTGATGAAGAGCGTCGACACCTTCCTGGCAGGCCTGCGCGCGGCGTAGTGCTGCGTACGAATTGGACTGGAGCGTTTGCTCATCAACCCGATTGGCCGCGAACACATGCCATGTCTGCTCTGCCCCGGATTGTGTTGAAAAACTCGGTTTTCTGTGAGGTGTAATTTTTCTAAGCCGTGCTGACGCGTTCTCGCGGCAGAGACGTGGGGGACCGCGTCAGTTCGTTCGATTCAGCCGACGAGCTTCCCAT
>NZ_LGHL01000137.1 GCF_001908205.1 Bradyrhizobium sp. NAS80.1 | reverse complement strand
GCCACATGATCTTGCGGATGGTCTTTGCTTCGATCTCGTCCATGGCACCGTTACCTCCGTCTCGGGGCTTAGGGGGCCTGCCCAGATCAATTTTGGGGGCACCGCATACGGCAGGATCGCGAGGTTCACGCCAATCTGCCAAGAACGGTCGCAAGGATCCTTGCGAAAGCTGTGGGCTCTCTGCCTTATCGGACAGACTCTGCAACCTTGCGCCGCGAACTATGCCGGCTCACAGGGAACTCGATTCGGATCCGACTGTCGTCCGTCACGACGTTCTTCATTGCACGGCGATCGACTCGTCCACCTGCATTGCGCAGATTTCAGCCTCATCGAAACCGATTTCGCCGAGGATTTCAGCAGTGTGTTCACCGATCAAAGGCGACCGGCTGCGGCTGATCGGTTGGCTCGCAACGGGGGGCGTACCCGGTATCTGCGCGACCGCAATCGTGCCGACGCCGGGATGTTCGACATATTCCACCGCGCTGAGAGCCTTGGTTTGCGGATGATCGAGAAAATCGCCGTAAGTCTGCACCGGCGCGTTCATCACGCCGACCGCCGTCAATTTTTCCGCCCAATGGCCGGTTGGCTGTTTGGCGAACTCCGTACGCAGGATCGCAAGCAAAGACGCTTCGTTTTTTATCCGTAGTTCACGGCCTTGATAGTCTGGATTGGCCGCCACCTCGGGCCGTCCAATGACTTCGCACAGGGCAGCGAAGTGCTGCTCCCGCATCGCCGTGACGTTGAGATAACCGTCGCTGGTGCGCATCGTCGCGACAGGAGAATAGAGCGGCTGCGGCTCGCCGCCTTCCAGATGATATTCCATGATCTTTGCCGCCTGGAATGCCGCTGCCGCCTGCATCAGGCTGGCTTCGATATGGCTGCCTGTTCCAAACCGAAACTTGCGCACCAGCGCGGTCGCGACCGACTGGAACGCGTAGAGACCGGTGACGACGTCGACCGGGATCATGGTGAGACGGTTGGGAACACCATCGCTTGACCGGGCGACCGTCATCAAACCCGAAAAGGCCTGAATCACCGCGTCTGTCACCGGCAGCATCGCATTGGGGCCCCGGCTGCCAAATCCATTGATCGACAAATAGACGATGCCGGGATTGGCGGCCTTCGCGTCCTCATAGGCCAGACCGTATTTCGCCATCACGCCGGGCCGGAACGCCTCGATGACGACGTCGCTCTGCTTCATCAGCATGCGCCCGACTTCGAGCCCGCGCGGTTTGGTCAGATCGAGGGCGATCGACCGCTTACCCCGGTTGAAGGCGATCGAGTGCGCGGTGTTCTGACCGTAGGGGCGGCCGAGGGTACGCCCCCAATCTCCTGCGATCGGCTCCACCTTGATGACGTCGGCGCCATGCTGCGCCAGCAGCATCGCGCTGTGAGGTCCCGCGATGCCCTGGCTAAGATCCAGGACACGAACTCCACTGAAGGCTTCCTTGTCGGTCATGATGCTTTCGTCTGTGTCTGCGTGCGCCTATTCCAGGGGTACGTTGGCCGTCTTCACTACGGCAGACCATTTCTTGATTTCGGCATCCACAAAGCGCGTGAAATCAGCACCCGACAGTTTGCCGGGGGCGACGCCTTGAGTTGCAAACTTCTCGGCGATCGCCGGCGTGGCCAGGATTTCCTTCATCACTTCCACCAGGCGGGTATAGGCCGCATTGCCATTGGCCGCCGGCATGTAGAGGCCAAACCACGCCGTCGCCTCAAAACCCTTGACGCCGGCCTCGTCGAGCGTCGGAACGTCGGGAAGCGAGGCGGCGCGCGTCATGCTGGTGACGGCGAGCACGCGAATATTGCCGGCCGAAGCGGCCGGAAGCACGGTCGGCAGCGTGTCGAACATGATCGGGATATGGCCGCCGAGCAGATCGTTCATTGCCGGCGCGGCGCCCTTGTAGGGAATGTGAACGATATCGACGCCCGCCATTTGCTTGAACAGTTCGCCGGACAGATGATTGGCGCCGCCGATGCCTGAGGAGCCGAACGACAGCTTGCCCGGATCTTTCTTGGCCATGGCGATCAGTTCGGCGACGGTCTTCGCCGGGAACTCCTTGGAAACCACAAGCGCATTCGGCGCACTCGCGACCACCGCCACCGGCGAGAACGCGGTTTCGGTGTCGTATGGCAGTTTGCGGAACAAGCTTGGATTGATTACGTGATGGGTTGCGGTGATCAGCAGCACGCTGCCGTCCGCCGGGGATTTCGCCACCATCTCGGACCCGATGGTGCCCGACGCACCAGCGCGGTTTTCCACGATGGTCGGGACCCCGAGCTTCTCGCCGAGATATTGAGCGATGAAGCGCGCAAGGATGTCCGTCGTGCCACCCGCCGGGAAGGGAACCACAATCTTGATCTGGCTTGGCGGAAATTGCTGGGCAGATGCGGGAGCCAGCGAGACCGTAAGCGACAGCAACGCCAGACCGATAGCGAGCCGGAGCATCTTCATTTTTGTAATCCAGGTCATGTACTTCTCCGATCAGCGGTCGAGCCGCGCGCTTGCCTCTCTTATGGCTGTCGCAAAAGCTTGGCGCGATCGACAAGCGAACGCTCCGAAACATAGAATTCTTTTGCCCATTGCTCGTACTCGCGCGGCGCACGATGCCATTCCGTCTGCTTCAACGTCTCGAGCAGTTTGCGATACTCGTCACTTTCGGCCGCGGCCTTGAACGCCTGATACAGCTTGTCGACGATCGGCGCGGGCATGTCCTTGGGCCCGACAAGTCCGTACGGCGCGGGATAGACGAGGTCGTAACCCAGGCTTTTCGCCGTCGGTACGCCCCGCAGCCAGTCCGTCGGCTGCGCATCGAAGGACAGCAGAACGCGCATCTTGCCTGACTCGATATTGGGCAGGATGGTGCCGACCGCATCGACCGTGGCCATGGTGTGACCGCCGAGCACGGCGGTGCCGGCCTCGCTGCTGCCGCGATAGCCGACATGCGTGATCTCGATTTCTGCCATTCCGGCCAGTGCCTCCGCCAGCAGATGCATGGTGGTGCCGGCGCCGGCGGTCGCAATCGTCACCTTGCCCGGGTTCTCCTTGGCATACGCGATGAGGTCGCCAATGTTTTTCAGGGGCGAGTCCGCGTTGACCGCGAGCGCAAAGCTGTAACCGCCGAGACCGGCAATCCAGGTGAAGTCCTTGATTGGGTCCCAATCGACCTTCTGCATGTAGGGATAGCGCAGCAATCCTGCTGTCGCGACCGCGACCGTGTAGCCGTCCGGCTTTTCGGTCTTTGCCATGGTGGAGGGCGCGAGCGTGGCGCCTGCGCCGGGCTTATTCTCGATGATGATCGGCTGGCCGAGTTGCTTGGATGCAAGTTCGCCAAGTTTGCGGAAGGTAACGTCGGTGGCACCGCCTGCCGCGAATCCTACGAGCAGCCGGATCGATCGGGTCGGGTAGGCTTCCTGCGCGGTCGCAATCAGGCATTGTCCCGCAAGTAACGCCGCGGCAATTATTCCCCGGCGCAACCCGCCACCAAGCAATCTCATCCGTACACCTCCCATATCGTTTCGTTTCGACCCGTCCCGGTTACGAGCGCACCCGCACGCTCCAGGACTTGCGATTGTTCAGCTCGTCGACGTCGAAGCCAGCGAGTTGCCGGTAGCTGCGCTCGGCGCCCTGCAGTTCGCTTGCGGCATCGCCGTGGGCACCACGCCGGGCCATGGCGCTCACTTTGGCCATGACGTCGCCGGCCTGACGACGGTTCGCCAATTGCACGCCGCTCGCTACCGGGCGGCGACGCGTCTCATAGCCGTTCAGCGCTTCGTCAATCGTGGGAGCACTCGCAAGCTCGTAAGCAAACACACGCGCATCGAGAATGGCCTGCGAAGCGCCATTGGATCCGAAAGGATACATCGCGTGCGCGGCATCGCCGAGCAGCGCGCAGCGGCCAAACACCCAACGCGGCAGCGGATCGATGTCAGCCATCGGATATTCATAGGCTTCGGACGCCGCGCCGACGAGGCGATGAATGTCCAGCCAGTCGAAACGATACTGATCGACGTACGACGCCACGACCTCGGGTGAAACGGATACGTTCCAATTGCCCAACTCGGCGGCAGCAGCATCTCCTCGCGGGCGCACCAGCAGCCAGTTGAGCAGGCCGGGCGCGATCGGGTAGACCACAGTCCGCTGTCTCTCGTCGCCCAGGATGATCATCGTCGCCCCGGTGAGAAACGACTCGGCACGGGTGATGCCGCGATACATGACCCAGCCGTTTGATGCGATCGGCGTCACGCCGCCGCTTAGGCCGTCCCTGATCACCGAACGGATACCGTCGGCCGCAACGAGCACATCGGCGAAATGGGATACCGATTGACCCGAGGATTGGTCGATCGCTCCGACGTGCACTTGCCCGGCGTCTTCTTGATCCACGCGGAACACGCGCTGCCCGGTCTTGATGGCTGACGGGCCCAGACGTTTGCGTACGGCCTCTACAAGAATGCGTTGCAGCTGACCGCGATGGATAGAGTATTGCGGCCAGCGGTATCCGGCATCGCGACCGCGAGGTTCGGCCCAAATCAATTGGCCGGCGGGATCGTAATAGGCCAATTCCTTGGTCGGCAATCCTGATCGCGCGAGCTCTTCCTCGAGCCCCAATTCGCTCAGTTCGCGAACCGCGTGCGGCGGAAGATTGATGCCGACGCCGACGTCGCGAATTTCACGTGCGGCCTCGAGCAAGACCACGTTGTCAAAGCCTGCCGCATGCAGGCTGAGCGCGGCGGTCAAGCCGCCGACACCCGCGCCTGCGATCGCAATCCTCGTTTTACTCACCGGTCAGGCCACGGTTGAACCGGATAACGGGAATTCGACCATGGCTTCACCGGCCGCGACGTGTTCGTCCCTCTGATTGCGGACCAATACATCGATCAGCACCCAACGTGATTTCTGCGTCGACTGCTTGGACTTCACCACGCCCACGGGCGTAATTGTGTCGCCCGGCTTGACCGGCTTGAGCCAGCGCGTCTCCAGGCGGCGCTGAATAGCGCCGGCGGGATAGGCCCAATCGGTCAGCATCCGGGTGATCAGCCCGAAATTGTTCATGCCGTGCATGATGATGCCACCGAAATTGGTCTTGCCGAAACTGTTCTTCATATAGTCGTCGTCGAGATGCAGCGGGTTGTAGTCGAGCGACCCGTCGCAAAAAAGACGGATCGATTCCCGCGAGACGTCGAATTTCGGACCGTTGATCGTATCGCCGACGGCGAGATTTTCGAAGCTGGTGCTCATGCCGTGTTTCCCTGTCTCTTGCTGCGATTACGCGGGGCGGATGGTCTGGCCGCGACCGGAGCAGATGACGTCGCCATGCTGGTTGAAGAAGACGTTGTCGTGAACGACGAAGAGGCGCTCGCGCTTGATGAACTTGTCCAGTGCGCGGGCCTGCAAGGTGATGGCGTCGCCGGGCCGCGCCGGCTTGTTGTAGCTCCAAGACTGGCCGGCATTGATGGTGCCCGGCGTTCGCATCCAGTCGTCAGTCGGGGTGCAGGCAAACATCAGCAGAATGTGGATCGACGGCGGCGCGATCAGCCCGCCATACGAAGTCGTCTTGGCGTATGCCTCGTCGAAGTAGAGCGGGTGATCCTCACCGACGGAGCGGCAGTAGAGCTGAATGGCTTCCAGCGTCAGCTTGTATGGGATCGTCTTGCGCGGTTCGCCGGGGACGATCTCGTCCCACACCTTTCGCAAATTGGCGTCTTTCCAGAAGTCGGTCTCGAATGCGGGCGCTTGCGTCATCGCGGGTTCTCCCATACTGTTCGCCTGGCGAACGAATTAGTCGATTTATGAACACTATGCGCGGAACCTTCTGACTCCGCAAGGGGCTGTCGACGAATGCCGAAAGAGAGTGATGGATACGTACGCGCGATTGAGCGAGGCTTCGCCTTGATCGAAGCGCTTGGCCGTTCGCCGGGGCGGCACACGCTGTCAGAGGCCGCTGACCACGCAGGCCTCAATCGCGCAACCGCGCGGCGCATGCTCGCAACCCTGGTCAAGTTGAAGTATTGCGAAGCCGACGGCCGCTACTTCCGCTTGCGGCCTCGCGCGCTGGGTCTTGGATTGTCCTATCTCAACGCGCTGCCGTTCTGGGGCTATGCCCAGCGGGCGCTCGAAGATCTCCGCAATGACATCGGCGAATCCTGCGCGCTCGCCGTGCTCGATGAAACCGACATCGTCTACGCGCTGAGACTTCCCGCGCGGCGAATCCTCTCCGCCAATCTCGGCATTGGCAGCCGCCTTCCCGCGCACCTCGTCTCGCTGGGGCGCGTGCTTCTGGCCAATCTCCCATCGGACCAGCAAGAACAATACCTCGCGACCACGCCGCTCAAGTCAGTTACGCCACGCACGATCATCGACACCAAGCGGCTCGCTCGGGAACTGCAGTTGACGTATGAGCGAGGCTACTCCTGGGTCGATGGCGAACTCGATCCAGCGATTTGCGGCATCGCTGTTCCAATTCGCGACCAGGGCGGCAGCGTCGTCGCAGCGATCAGCATCAATTTGATTTCCGGCACGCTGAACGAGGCCGCTGCAAAGAAACGGTATCTCGTGCGGCTTCAGAAGACCGCCCAGGACATTCGGACTCAATCGGTCTCGCTGTCGTGATTCAAGAGCGCCTGGCGATTGCAGGACATCATGTCGGCTACGGGCCGATTGTGTAGGAACTCGTCCTCTCGAAACACATTAGGGGCAGGCCATTTGATTGCCTGCCCCTACTCGACTTTGAGGAATTAGCTATCCGAAGGCTCGCGCAGGAACGGATCGCTCGGCGCTAGTCTGCGAGCTGTGGTCCAATCGCCTCCAAGGCGTTCGACAGTCGTTCCACCTGGGGGAGATGGTCGCACTGCGGAATGATATGCAAGCGCGCATGCGGCATCGCATGCTTCCACAACGGCGCATATCCGTTGGAGTTACGCGATCCGTATCTCCCCAAATGATCGTCGTGGCGATCTTCACCGTCGACAGCGATTGGGCCAGCGCAGGATTATGCAAGCCCGCGCGCCCAAGACGCGCGACGGCAATACCATTGTTCGCTCGCAGCTCCTGCTGCGCCGCCGAGAGCGGTTGCGAAAGAACCTGTTCAGCGATCTTGGGGTCGGCGAGCACCTGCCTCAGCAATTCCGGATAAGACCAGCTTAGGAGGTCCGGCACGGGGATTTCGGGCGAGTTCATGCTCGCGGGGGCAAGCAGCACGAGACTTCGCAGCAGCGATTGATCGCGGACCGCAATCTCGCTTGCGAGCCACCCGCCAAGCGAGCTACCGATGAGATGCACTTTTCCGAGTTCGGAGTTCTTGAGCACCGAAACGTAAAAGTCGGCCAACTTCGCCATCGTGTCGGCCCAGGTCTGGGCGTGCGAAAGACCGAAGCCGGGATGCTATGTCGCCACGACTTCGTGCGACGCGCTGAGCGCCTCGAAGAACGGCAGCCATCCCTGCAGGCCGGCGGCACCATGAAGGAACAGAATGCGACTTCCCTGGCCGCCTCTCACCAGCCGCAGCGGGATCCCCGCGACGTCCATATAGGTCTCGACATGAAGGCCACCCCGCCAGACGACATACTTTTCGGCAAGGGACAACTCCGGGCTGACGGCCGCAAGATCCACGACATGTACCTGTTCGAGGTCAAGAAGCCGTCCGAATCGAAGGGCGAATGGGACCTCTACAAGCTCGTCGCAACGATCCCGGCAAGCGACGCGTTCCAGCCGCTGCACGAAGGCCGCTGCGCCCTGGCTAAGAGCTGGGGCGACGGCTCGGTTGGCTGCCGGACTTCGACGCCGGCAGTTTGATCTCCTTTTCAAACCGCATCCTCAACGGAGGGTGCGTTAGCGAAAGCCGCTCTCGTGGCTCACACCGTGCGGACCATCACAGCGACGGATTCGCTCCGTCGGGTCAAGCGACTTGAGATCGTCAGTTTGCGGCTAGATGAGCTAGCTGGGACATATCAACCCACCGCTCAAAGAATCGCCTCGCCACCGCCCACGCGGTGCTCCAGGAAGCCCAGGATAGCATCGGCAAACGCGTCATTCCTGTCGCCCGCGACCATATGACCGGCACCGCTGACGTCAATAATCTGCGCCTGCGGCGCGAGCTTGCGGAAGGATTCTGCGCTCTCGACGGAGACAATGTCTGACGAGCCGCCGCGTACGAGCAGCGTCGGCACGGTCAGGCCACGAGCGATCTTTTCGAGATGATCGTGGAGCGCGTCCCCAGCCGCATTGACGCTGCGATGACCGTCCCAGAAGCGTGGGTCCCAGTGCCAATACCAACGCCCATCGGAGCGCTGATTCAAATTCCTCCGCAGACCATCGGTGGAGCGCGGCTTTGTTCGGTGCGGCAAATATGCCGCCACCATTTCGGCAGCCTCATCTATGCTGACGAACCCTTCGGTTGCGCGCGCACGCATGAAATCCCTGACCTGGGCCACCCCCTTCGGCTCTACCCGCGGCGCTATATCGACGAGGACCAACGCCGAGAAGCAGACGTCCTGTCCTAGCGCGTATAGCGAGGCAAGCCCGCCGAGCGAAGCTCCGATCGCCGCCGGTCTCGTGCCGAAAAGCTGCTCGATTTGGCGACCAAGCGATGCAGCATCTCGCCCGTAGTCTTCGAGCGCATAGGCCCCGCTATCGATCCAAGCACTACTCCCGTGGCCGCGCTGGTCGACAGCGATAGCAGTGAAGCCGCGGTTCGCGAGCCGCTTCGCTGTCGCGCGCCAAGCGTGCCGGGTTTGGCCGCCGCCATGCAGCAGGAGCGCCGTACGGGCGCCGCGACCATAGATGTCACCTTCGATGTTGTTCCCTTCAACGCCCGTGAAGCGGACGCGGCGCGGCTCGATCGACATTCTACCTCACAGACTTGGCTGGGATCACGAGCCTTCCGGCGTCGCGCAGCGGTCAGCATTCTGATCAACGGCTCGATCAAGCTCATCCAGCCATCGATGGATGCGCACACCGGCCGTGTCCTGCTGATCAATCCGACTCCAGCTTCTCCAGAATCGTAATTGCACACGCAGCTTCGTCAAACCCCATGACGCCGCCGCCGTTTTCGGCAAGCGCAATTCGCGCCCTTTCCGCCTGCCGTTCACCGGCCTCTCCGCGCAGTTGCAGGACAAGCTCATGAATCATCGACAAGCCGGTCGCTCCGATAGGATGTCCCTTGGAGACAAGCCCACCGGACAGGTTGACGGGGCGTTCCCCGCCAAGCGTGGTTGCGCCAGATTCGACATAGGCGCCTCCCTGCCCTTCCTCGCAAAACCGCAGCATCTCGGCCTGATAGATCTCGCAGAATGACGTCGCGTCGTGCACTTCCGCGATATCGATGTCTGACGGTGAGAGCCCTGACATCCTGTAGGCGCGGTCGGCGGCAATACGTGACAGTCCGGGCTCGTCGAGCGAGCGGTATTTGCCACCGGACATGGTGCTGGCGCGCACCTTGACCGCGCGGTCTCGCACGCGGGCCGGCAACGCGGCGAGGTAATCCCTCGAACAGACGAGCGCGGCCGCAGCTCCATCACCGATTGGCGCGCACATGCTGCGCGTCAGCGGATAGCTGACTTCACGATCGCCCAGCACCTCATCGACCGTCAGCCTGAAGCGGTATTGTGCAAGAGGATTGAGGCTACCATGCATGTGGTTCTTCGCTGCGCCTGTAGCGATCTGACGCGGCGTCGTGCCGTAACGCGTCATGTGATACGCCGCCTGCATGGCGTAGGTATCCATGAAGATTGTGCCGCGCTTCGCGCCGGGCTCGAACCGCTTGCCGCATATCTTGCCGGCATCGCCGTAGTAGGCAAGCCATTCGTCTGGATCCAGACGATCGATGCCGCCGTCGAATATCTCCTGGGTTCGCGCCGCACCGTCCGGAATGAATGTCTTCTCGACCCCGATGGCGAGCGACAGCTGCGAATCGCCTGACGCGATATCCTTCCACGCTCCGTGAAACGCCTGGGAGGCGGTGGCGCAACCGCCCTCGACATTCATCATCGGGACGCGCTCGGGAAAAAGCTTCTCCCGAACCAGCGGCGAGAAACAAACCTGTCCGCGGATGTTACGTTGCCCGAACGAGCCCATTCCACAATTGCCGAACCACGCCATCGCGATGTCGCGGCCATCCTCGATCCCGGCATCCACCAGAACGCCAAAGTAGGCCTCGCGCGCGAGCTCCTTGAAGCCAATCTCGGGCTTCTTTCCGAAGGCGGTACAAGCCGTTCCAATGACGTAAACCTCGGGAATCCTGTCCATCCGCTTCACTCCTGTCAGACCCGCATCAACGCAGACGAACCGGCAGTGATTGCAGGCCGCGCAAAATCAGCGAGTCCTTCCATTCCGGCGCGCTCGCGGTCGCCGGCGCGATCCCGGGAAAGCGCTCGATCAACGAACGCAGCGCGATTTGACCCTCGAGCCGCGCGAGCTGGGCACCCAGGCAGAAATGAATGCCGTGCCCGAAGGTTAGATGTGCATTGGGCGATCGGCCGACGTCAAAGCAATCCGCATCCGGAAACTGCTCGGAATCGCGGTTGGCCGCATTGATGAAGGCGAACAACCGCTGCCCCTGCTGCAACCGCCTGCCGCCGAAATCGACGTCGGCCGTGACCACGCGTGCGAGGGCGCCGCTCGGGCCGTCATAGCGCAGCCACTCCTCGACCGCCGGCTCGATCAGCGAGGGATCATCCTTGACGCGCTCCCACTGTTCCCGTGACTTCATCGTATAGTAGAGGCCGTTGCCCAGCAGGTTGGTCGTGGTTTCGTGTCCGGCAAACAACAGCAGGATGCAGGTTGCGATCACCTCATCGTCACTTAGTGCCTCCTGCTCTTCTCGCGCCAACACCATCTGGCTGATGATGTCATCCCGCGGATCGGCGGCGCGTTCCGCAACGACGCCGCGGAAATAGTCCGCCATGGCCTTCGCCCCGGCTTCGGCGCGCCGATACTTGTCCGCCGTCGTTCGCGACGTCCCGATGAACAGCGCGATATCGTCCGACCATTGCTTCACCTGCAGCAGATCCTCGCGGGGAACGCCGAGCAGATCCATCATCACGGTTGCCGGCAACGGATAGGCGAAGTCGGCGATCCAATCGACGGCTCCTCCCGAGGCCGACTTGCGCTCCATCTCATCGAACAGCAACCCGACGATCTGCTCGACATTCGGCTCCAGCGCCTTCACCGAACGCGACGTGAAAGCCTTGGTGAAGAGGCGACGCAGGCGGGTGTGCTCGGGAGGATCGCGAAAAACCATCCAGTTCCCGAGATAGGTCATCAGGCTGGCATAGCTGCTCCGGCTTTCCGCCGGCGCCGCCGCGAAGAATGGCGCCAGTCGATCCGCGGACATGTCAGAATTGGCCACCGCCACGCGCTTGACGTCCTCGTAACGCGTGACGACCCACGCTTTCATGGCCGACGACCAATGGACCGGATCGCTCTCCCGCAGTTGCGCGAACAGAGGAAATGGGTCGGCGTTGATCTTTGGATCAGCGAAGTCAAGGTTCAGCATCGTTCAACAATCTCCTCATCCGGCGCGCTTGCACGGGGCGCGACGGATATGATCGGCGGATCTACCTCCACGAGGTCCCGGCTCGGCACTCACTTGCGGAATCTGGCCTCGTTCGGCGTGGTCAGCCCGGCGACACCTTGCTCGTCGATGACGCGCGCAATGCGCCGGCCCCCGTCCGTATTCGCCTCGAGTTCCGATAACGCTTCGCGCGGCGTGACCGGGCTGTCGCCGACCTTCAGATGCGGCATATCGATCAGCGCAGGCGGCATGCTGGCGTTGAATGCCGCCAACCGCGCGAGCGCGGTGTTGTCGCTCTCGCCCCAGAAGTCGACCAGTGACGTCTTGAGGGTCTTGCCCGCGGGATTGGTCGGCAGCGTGCTCGCGAAGACGACGTATTCAGGCGTCTCGTACTTCGCGAGATGCTTGGCGCAATGGTCGCGAATCTCGTCCGGCGTCGCGCTATGGCCTGGCTTGAGCACCACCACGGCCTTGAGGCGCTCGGAAAAGACATGGTCGGGCACGCCCACCACGGCCGCGCGCAGCACCTTGGGGTGCAGGTAGAGCTTGTTCTCGACCTCGATGCAATAGACGTTCTGACCGCCGCGAACGACCATGTCCTTCTTGCGGTCGAGCAGCCAGAGATAGCCCTCCTCGTCGATCTTGGCCCAGTCGCCCGAGAGCACGAAGCCATCGCGCCGGAACACCTCGGCGGTCTTGCTTGGCTCTTCCCAGTATCCAGCGTTGGTCTGCTGACCGCGATATGCGACTTCGCCGATCACGTTGGGCTCACGCACCTCGTTGCCATCGTCGTCAAAAATCGCAATGTCGGTGTTCGGCGTTGCGAGACCGCAGCTGGCAATCTTGCGTATTGCGTCGTCGGTCGGCAGCGCAAAGCCGAGTGCGGTGCTTTCCGAGACCGAGCCGGCATTCACCATGGCGATCGGCGCAAACTCGGAATTAAGCTGGGTGATGAACGTCTCCGACGACGCGTGGCCGCCAAAGATGATCTTCTTGAGCGTCGAACAGTCGTGAGTGCGGAATTCCGGATGGTTCATCATCATCCACAGCATGATCGGCGCCGCCACGGCCCACGTCGCCCGCTCGGCTTCGATCAGCTTGATCGCATCGAGCGGCGCGAACGCCGCCATGACCACGCATTTGCCGCCGCTGAGCAGCGCGGGCAGGAAGTCGGCGTAAACGGCGGTGTTGTGATAGAGCGGCGGCATGCACAAGTTAACGTCGTCCTCGCAAAGGCCCTTCGCTGCCACCACCACGTTCTGCGCGCAGCCGATGGCATTGATGTGCATGGCCATCGTTCCCTTCGGCACTCCGGTTGTGCCGGACGTGAAGGAAATAGCGCACAGGTCCCACTCATCGACCGGTTCATGCGCGACCGGATCGATACCGGGCTGGGTGAGTTGTGCGAAGGGAAGCGTTCCGGCCGGGGCTTCCTGACCTGTCAGGAAGACCACCTCCACACTCCCGAGATCGGCTCGCAGCGATCCAAGTTTTCCGTTCCAGACATCTGGCGATACCAAAAGCCCCCTGGCTCCGACCTTATTGATCTGGGCGGCCAATCCTTCTGCCGGGAGCCCGAGATTGACCGGCACCGCGACGCCGCCAAGTTGAACGATGGCGAGATAGCTAATGACGTATTCCGGGCATCCCGCCGTCAGCAGACACAGCCTGTCACGCTTCTTGAAACCGAACTCGCGCCGCAACCGCGCAGCCGCGCGATCGACCTGCGCTCCGACTTCACGCCAGGTCATCCTCTGACCGCCGGGATAGAAGACGTAAGCCTCGCGGTCAGGCCAGCGTGCCACATTGGCAGCCAGGCACTCCGAAACGCTTTGCGGCCGGTCGCGATATGCCCAGATCTCCGTACCCTCCCACGCGATGCCGCGCCCGAGCGGAGCCGTGACTTTAGTGACACGGTCGGCAAGCATCGGATCGACGTCGCGCCACGATTTGCACGCGCCTTGTGCCGCCCCCTTGACCTCCCAGGCTCCCATGTCCCGTCCCTTTCGTTTGGCGCGGCTGTCCGAACCGCGCGGCAGACGCTACCCGGGCACCTTCGCTGGAGTCAATTACCAAACAATCGTTTGTTTGGTAAAACTGACACACGTCGTTCTCGACGGCGCGGGCTTGGTCAGATAAGAGGAAAACCCAGCCGGATCTCCCCAACTAGGCCAAATGACCGCGAAAAGCCGACGCGCCCACGCCGCATCTCAAACTCGCCGTCCAAAGGCGGCCTCGCGGCCGCGAGCTGCCGAAGCGAAGCGGGAGTTCCCGGACGAGCGTCGGCAAGTCTTGATCGGCGAGGCTGCGCGACTGTTCGGCAGCAAGGGTTACGAGAACACGTCGATGCGCGACATCGCGGCGGCCGTCGGCATCCTGCCCGGCTCGCTCTATCATCACTTTCCGTCCAAGGAGGACTTGTTCATCGCGGTCTACTCCTTTGCGGTGTCGCAATCGATGGATGCGGTCACGGCCGCCGTGGCGAGCCGTGTCGAACCGTGGGCCCGCCTGGAGGCGGCGTGCATCGCGCATATGCAGGGCCTGCTGGACAAGAATCGCTTCGCGGCCGTGCTGGTCTCGCATCTCTCCGTCGACAGTCTTCCCGAACAGGTCGTCATACTCCGCGACGGTTACGAAGCCGTGTTCAAGAAACTGATCGCCGAATTACAGCTTCCGGCAGGAGTCGATCAACGCATCTTCAGGCTCGGGTTGCTCGGATCGATGAATTGGGCAATCACCTGGTACCGGCCCGGCGGCGAGACGCCAGCGAGCATCGCACGAAAGCTGTTGAACGCCCTTCGTCGGACCTGAGCGCGGCAACCGGTCAGCGACGTCGTTCGTTGAAGCGCTGGGCAACATATGCGCCACACGCGGCGCGCAAATGATGGCCCTCGGGTTTTCGAACCGGATAGCCGAACCAGGATGTGGGATGGTGTGAAGAGCTGGAGGACGGCGAGAGCGAGAGGACGATGCCTATGACGGCTTGACGTTGCGTGACACAAATCGAGTAAACCTCAGGGGGCTGCGGCTCGTCGCCGCTCATGCCCTACGCGCAACAATGAGATCAGCGCTCCGAAGAGATTAGCTGCTCTACGCAGTCTGATGGATCAGGTCCAAATCCCGGAGCGCGGCCAGTTCCAACCCAGAATGTCGAAGTCGACGTCGCTGATCGTCGCCTCGTAGCAATCGGAAAACCCGCGACGACGTCCGGTTCGATCGGATCGAGATGCGCGACCTTGTTTTGCGTATCCAACCCGCCTGCCCCAGCAAATTGGCTTCGTTCGGACTGAGGAGGTCCTTCGTGAACTCTTTCAGGTCGTAGAACTCGAGCTTCCAGAAATCCGTGATCGTCTTTACGTGATCGTGGATCTTCCTGACGTAAGGATGTGGGGGAGAGACCTTCCTTGCGAGAACGTGCTGATATCTCGAGATGAGGGACTTCAGAATCCGCTGGGTGAACGGCAGCAGGATGCTCGCATGGCGCTCCAGACCCGGCGCCGAACGTGATCTTCGTATCCGTGTTGTAGGGCTGCCGCCGCATGCGCCGCCGGTTCGTCGTCCCAGTAGTCGACCAGACCGCTTTCCCAGCAAGGAAAAGGATACTTTCTCTTTGCCGAGAACGGCGCGTAGGTCCTCAGGACGAAAGCTGTCAACGTGTGTCACAGCCCCATCATGCGCAAGATGATGCCGCCGTAATTGTAGCCATGACGGTGGCGGCGGTGACGAGGCCGTGGGCTCTCGTCTCTGTCGGCGGCTAACGCATTTGTGGCGCCGTTTCGCTCGGGGCCGATGGCATCGAACGCCGCCTTTTGCTCGTCGGCCAGCGAGTTATAGAAGGTATCGAGCG
>NZ_LGHL01000136.1 GCF_001908205.1 Bradyrhizobium sp. NAS80.1 | reverse complement strand
CTATGGTGCCGCTGCTGGCATTGCTGGTGCCGCGCGCGTCGGCCGCGCCGCGGGTGGCGGGCAGATTTATTGCAATAGCGGCGGCTGCCGTCCGGTCTCGCGCGGCTGCCATCTCGAATATCGCGGCGGCGGCGGCCCCGGCAACGACGCCAATGCCGAGGTGTGCAATTAGGTTCCCGATGTCGTCCTGGCGTTCGCCGGGACGATCGCTTGAGAGACTATGGCGCAATCGCGCTTGCTGCGATGTTCACCGTCAACGCCAACAACGCCGTGTTGTAGATGAACGAGACGATGCCGTGCGCGGTGGCGGTGCGCCGGATGGTCTTGTCGGTGATGCCGACATCGGAGACCTGCGCGGTCATGCCGATCACGAATGAGAAATAGACGAAGTCCCAATAATCGGCGTGGTCTTCCTTGTCGCCGCTCGGGAACTGAAGGCCGCCCGGCTTGGTGTGCCGATAATAAGCATGCGCGTAATGCAGCGCGAAGGTTGTGTGCACGGCGGCCCATGACAGTGCGATGGTCGCAATCGCGACGGTCAGCTCCGACACTCCCCGATGCGGTGTGCCGAGTTCCGAGACGATCGCGGCGATGCTGGCGAAGGCGCCGGTCGCCGTCACCAAAAGGATCACAAAGCGGCCGTCGTCCTGCATCACGGCGGCACGGCGGATGTGCTGGTGATCGTTGCAAAGCATCATGGCGTAGACCAGCACCAGATAGACTGCGATCAACGCATCCCAGCCGAACAGCAGCCGCGTCACCAGCCGGTGCGCACCAGGGATCAGCAGGCAGACGAGGATGCCGACGCCGAGCGAGATGAACGTCCGCCGCCGCGCATAAACCAGCCGAATCGGCCGCGACATCTGGCGGAAGCGGAGGAGGACGGGATCTTCCTTGTCAGTGGCCATGATGGTGGCGGCCCTCTCGGTCAACTCGCATTCGCGCCGCAGCGGCGCTCTGCTCCCTCTCCCCGCAAGCGGGGCGAGGTGAAGATCGTGCGATGCGTCAGCTCTTCCGCTCGGCGACAAACCGCGCCGCGGCTTGCAGCACGGCGGCGCGATCGCCGAAGATCGATACCGCGCTGTCGGCACGCGCGAGCAGGTCGCGCACGCGCTGCTTGGCGCCTTCGAGGCCGAGTTGGGTGACGAAGGTGGTCTTGCCGAGCGCTGCGTCCTGACCCGAAGGCTTGCCGAGCGCCGCCGCATCGCCTTCGACGTCAAGCAGATCGTCGGCGATCTGGAAGGCTTCGCCGAGCGCGTGGCCGTAATCGTCGAGGGCCTGGTATTCCTTTTGCGAGGCCTGGCCGAGGATCGCGCCTGCGATGCAGCCAAAGCGAAGCAGCGCACCGGTCTTCATCTGCTGGAGACGCGCCACATCGACCGGCTCGCGGTCGCCAAAGCGACCTTCGCCGGCGAGATCGAGCATCTGACCGCCGACCATGCCGCCGATGCCGGAGCAGCGCGCCAGCGCGCGCGTCAGCAAAAGCCGCACATTGGCGTCGCGATGGATCTCGTCGCGGGTGATGATGTCGAAGGCGAGCGTCAGCAGGCCGTCGCCGGCAAGGATCGCGGTCGCGTCATCGGTCTTCTTGTGCAGGGTGGGACGGCCGCGGCGCAGGTCCGAATTGTCCATCGCCGGCAGATCGTCATGGATCAGCGAATAGCAGTGGATGCATTCGAGCGCGGCACCTGCGAGCAGCGCGGCCTCGCGCGGCACGCCGAACACGGCAGCGCTCTCGACCACCAGGAACGGCCGCAGGCGCTTGCCGCCATTCAGGCTCGAATAGCGCATTGCGTCCATCAGTCGCTTGGGGCGGACGATTTCATCGGGCAGGATGTCGTCCGACAACAAGCGCCCGAGCAGGGCTTCGGTGTCATCAGCGGTCTTGTCCAGACGCTTGGCGAAATCGGACGGGGACGTGCCGGTCATCAAGAAGGGCTCCAGAACTAAAATTCGGCCGGACAATCCTTTATGCGCCCGCCCCAGTCAATCGCTTGGAAGGCGTAAAAAGTGCTGGAAAAGGCCCGAATTATCACAGACTTAATGACTGAGCCCGTGACCACGTTTCATTTTTCGCCGGAAAGGTTGATTTGCGCGTCGTCAGAATCCTGCTGGTGGTGCTCGCGGTCGTAGCTCTCGCGCCCTACGCCATCGCGCCGTTCTATCGCGCCGGCCACCCGGTTTCGACGCTGATGGCCTGGCGCTCGCTGCGGGGCGCGCCGATGCATCGGGAGTGGATTGATCTGGCGGCGATGTCGCCCTATCTGCCACGGTCGGTCGTGGCGGCCGAGGACGCCCATTTCTGCAAGCATCACGGCATCGACTGGGGTGCGCTGCGCGAGGCGATCGATGATGCCCAGGAGGACGGTACGCCGTTTCGCGGCGCCTCCACCATCACCCAGCAGGTGGCAAAAAACCTGTTCCTCTGGCAGGGGCGGGATTTCGTCCGCAAGGTGCTCGAATTCCCGCTGGCGTTGTGGATCGACTTCGTCCTGCCCAAGGCGCGGATTCTGGAGATTTACCTCAACATCGCCGAGTTCGGCCCGCAGGGCCAGTTCGGGGTGGAGGCGGGCAGCGCCTATGCCTTCGGCAAGTCGGCGGCTGACCTCTCTCCCCGGGAGGCGGCCCTGCTGGCCTCGATCCTGCCGAATCCGGTCAAACGCAGCGCCAGGATCCCCGGACCGGGCGTGCGGCGGCTGGCCGTGACCTATGTGACAAGGGCGCGGGCCAGCTCGCTTTCGACCTGTTGGCGGGAAAATCGCTGATTCCGGGTCCTTTTCGAGCGTATTTTCCGGCCCAAGAGCCTAGCTTTACGGCCAGCCTTCCTCTATAAGCCCGGCCTTGATCGGCATTCAGCTCGCCTCGGATTGCGGGTGCTGAGCCGTCCCCTCGCGGACGATGCCCTGATAACACCAATCCCTAGAGGATATTGAAATGGCCGTTCCGAGAAGAAAAACCTCGCCGTCGCGCCGTGGCATGCGCCGCTCGGCAGACGCCATCAAGAAGCCGACCTATGTGGAAGACAAGGACTCCGGCGAGCTCCGTCGTCCGCATCATCTCGACCTCAAGACTGGCATGTACAAGGGCCGGCAGGTCCTGAAGAAGAAAGAGTCCTGAACTCAGGACCTTTCTTTGGGCAGGATGGTTTGACCTGCCTGGTTTCGGCCAACCCATGAGATATGACGGTGACGGCGGCGGAGCAAATGCTTCGCCGCCGCATTGTCCTGTCCGGATATCTTGATCGAGAAGGCATTTCGCCGATGGTCGGTTTCCCGCTGCTTCTCATTCCGCTCGCGGTCTACAACATCGTCGCCTTCCTGATGCCGAGCGTGTCCTTTACGGACGTGCTGTTCAAGGTGCCGATGATCACGGGCGAGACCTGGCCAGTCACGCTCGCCGACCTGCTGCTCGCGCTCGGTATCGTGCTGCTGCTGCTCGAGGTGGTCAAAGGCGCGCGGCCCGGCTCGAAATTCCTGTTGGATCACTTGCTGTCGCTGATCGTGTTCGGCGCCGCCGCCGCCGAATTTGTGATGTGGCCCAAATTCGGCAACTCGACCTATTTCCTGCTGGTGCTGCTCGCGATGGCCGATTTCCTCGGTGGCATTGCCCAGCGCACGCGCCGCCGCGTCACCTATGTCGCCGAGACGACAGTGCCGGCGCCGCGCAAGGCCAAGCGCCGGGCCGAAGCCCCGGTGGACGATGCACTGGCCGAGCCCAAGTTCGAGCCGGTGCCGGCGCCGCAGCCCGCTCCGGTCGTGCCACCCGCGCCCACGGCGCAATCCGTCGCCGAGTCCATACTGATGGATCATCCTGCGCCCAAGCCCGCGCCGACCATCACGCCCTCGCCGGAAATCCCCTCGCCGCAACTGCAGCCGGGCAGCGGCACGCCGCCCTCGCCTGAAGAGCCGCGCTGATCTCTCGAGGTTAAGTCTGCCGCCGCTGCGGTGGTGCGCTCCCTCTCCCCGCAAGCGGGGCGAGGTTAGGGAGAACGATCTCAAGCCACCTGCCGCGTGCGCGCGTTGACGCTCGGCAGCGGGTGCTTGCTGCCATAGGCCATCCGCGCATCGTCGGAAGAGGCACGTCGGAGCCGGCTCGTCTGGGGCAGATGTTCGGCATTGGCAATGAGCTGGGTGACGAAGTTCGAATCGGGGCGCGGCAGCGGCGCTTTGCGGACCCACTGCAACATCGGTGTCAGCGCCACCAGAGCCGTGCCCGTGCCGTTGTCCGCCTCATCCGATCGATCAGTACCCAACATCGCTATCACCATTCATCCGGCGAAGCCTGTCGCGTTTCGGGACGCGGGTGCCGGAGCGTGTCATGTACTCGCAAGGTCTATGCCGGCCGGGCCGGTTTGGTTCCGGCCAGCCGGAGAACGTGGTTTCCAAATTGTTTATGAACTTGGCCTAGGGTCGAAGGCAAATCTGGCCGTATTCTGTGCCGACTCAGGACTCTCCGCTGTCCCGAAACGAGGCGATTTTGACCCCTGCATTGCCGCAAGCCTCCGACATCCTGGCCGCGCTCGGCCAGGCCGTTTTCGCCTGGGACATCGCCAGCGACGTCATTGTCTGGGGTGAGCAGGTCAGCGCCGTCTTCCCCGGTATCCCGCCGGATCGGCTCGCAACCGGCGCCGAATTCGCCAAGCTCATCGAGCCCGCGCAGTCGCTGCGGACTGCCGTGCTAACGCAGACCTCGGCCGTGCATGGCGCCGACGGCACACCCTACCGGGTCGAGTACGGCGTGCGCATGAGTGCCGCCGATCCCGTGATCTGGATCGAGGAGACGGGCCGCTGGTTCGCCGGCCCCGACGGCCGTCCGGTGCGCGCGTTCGGCTCCGTCCGAATCAACAATGAGCGGCGTGCCCGCGATGAGGAGCTGACAAGGCTCGCACGGCTCGATCCACTGACCGGCGAGCTCAATCGCTCCCACTTGATCGCGGCCCTGGCCGAGGCGATCGAGGAGACGACCCGCTTCCGCTCGACTGCGGCCTTCATGCTGGTCGGCATCGATCATCTCGCCCGCGTCAACGACGCCTTTGGCTTCGACGTTGCGGACGCGGTGATCCTCGATGTCGCCAAGCGCATCCGTGCGCGGCTGCGCGGCGGCGATGTGCTCGGTCGTTTCTCCGGCAACAAGTTCGGCCTGATCCTGAAGAACTGCACCGTCGACGACATGAACGTCGCCGCCGAGCGTTTCCTCGCCGGCATCCGCGACGAAGTCGTACCGACCAAATCCGGGCCGGTTTCGGTCACCGCCTCGATCGGCGCGGTCAGCGTGCCGCGCTATGCCCGCAACACCGACGAAGCCGTCAATCGCGCCCATGAGACGCTGGACGCTGCAAAACAACGCCGCGCCGGCTCGTTCGCGGCGTGGCGTCCGGATGCCGCGCGCGATGCGCAACGCCGCGTCAACATCCGCGTTACCGACGAGATCGTCACCGCGCTGAACGAGCGCCGCATCAAGCTCGCCTATGAGCCGGTGGTTGCGGCCGCTTCGCGGGAACGTGCGTTCCACGAGTGCCTGGTGCGGATGGACCAGGGCAACGGCCAGGTGCTGCTCGCACCCGACATCGTGCCGGTCGCCGAACGGCTCGGGTTGATCCGCCTGGTCGATCACCGCGTGCTCGAGCTTGTGGTCGCGGAACTGGCGGCCGCGCCCGACGCCCACCTCAGCCTCAATATCTCGCCCGACACGACGATGGATCCGGACTGGTGGGCCAGCATCGAGTCGCTCATGCATGCCCATCCCGGCGTCGCCGAGCGGCTGATCGTCGAGATCACCGAGACGGTCGCGATCCAGGACATCGACGACGTCCGCGCCTTCGTCGGCCGTCTCAAGCATTTCGGCAGCCGCATCGCCATCGATGATTTCGGCGCCGGCTACACCTCGTTCCGCAACTTGCGCAGTCTTGGCGTCGACATCGTCAAGATCGACGGCGCCTTCGTGCAGAACATCACCCGCTCCGCCGACGACCGCGCCTTCGTGCAGACCCTGATCGACCTTGCCCGCCGCCTCGACATCAAGACGGTCGCCGAATGGGTGCAGGACGAAGAGGCCGCAAGCATGCTGCTGGATTGGGGCTGCGATTACATCCAGGGCCGCCTGATCGGGCTCGCCTCAGCGGAGCGCCCGTGGGGCACATCGCCGAACAACGCGCTGCCCGCGGCGGGCTGACCCTTTCGACGATCGGCGGCAGCTACGCTACGCAAATGCCCGGCACCGCGACCTTCTGGAACAGATGCGGGCTGGCGACGGCGGATGCGGGGTAGTCCGCGATCTTCGCGCGGAATTCCGGGTGGGTGAACGCCGCGCGGAAATGCGCATTGGATTCCCAGACTGCGTAGTTGAGATATGTCGGATTGTCGCCGACGGCGCGGTGGAGCTGGGTGGAGATGAAGCCCGGTTGCCGCTTCATGAAAGCGGCATCGTCCTGCCAGCTCTTCAGGAAACTCTGTTCGTCCGCGGCATCGAGCGTGAATAGGTTGACCAACACCACGGGGCTGGCGTCGAGCGCAATCTGGCGGTCGATCGGGAAGGTCGGGTCGAGCGGGCGCATCTGGGGCATGGCATCACTCCGTGTGATTTGGTATCATAGTGTCAATTCGACAATATATTGCATGGAAATTTGACATCATGATGTCAATAAGGGGTGATCGCTGCAAATGAACAAGTCCAAACGGACCCCGGCGGGCGAGGCGCTGACCGGCTTCATCCTCGACCTGTTCCGGGTCAACGGACTGCTCCTGACCGCCGGTGACCGGCTGGTCGCGTCGCTCGGCCTTACCAGCGCGCGCTGGCAGATCCTGGGGGCGATCGTCGCTGCCGAGCGACCGGAACCGGTTGCCTGGCTGGCGCGCAATCTCGGCGCCAACCGCCAGAACGTACAGCGTATCGTCAACGACCTCGAGCGGGATGGCCTCGTCGCGTTCGAGACCAACCCGCATCACCGCCGCGCGCAACTCGTGGTGCTCACCGGCATGGGCAGGCAGGTCTACGATGCCGCCGGCCGCTCGCAGGTCCCGTGGGTCAACGGTCTGGCGGATGATTTGTCAGTGAAGGAGATCGAGACGGCCCATCGCGTAATTGGCGCGCTGCGTGATCGGCTCGAGGGAGCCGGCGAGGGCTGATTGAGTGGCGCCTTACGCCACGCGTCGATTCCAAATCTCCTCACGCGCCCTCGTCCAACGCCACCAGCTCGCGCTTCTTGCGCAGCGTGGGCAACAGCGGAGCGATGAGGAGCACCAGCGCAAGCGTAAGGCAGGCCGCTGAGATCGGCCGCTGCACAAAGGTCCAGAGATCGCCTTGCGACAGGATCAGCGACTTGCGCAGATTGTTCTCCAGCATCGGTCCGAGCACGAAGGCGAGCACCAGCGGTGCCGGCTCGTAGCCGAGCTTGCGCATGAGATAGCCGATGATTCCGAACGCGATCATGACGTAGACATCGAACACGTTGTTGCTCGAGCAGTAGACGCCCAGGATCGTGAACAGGATAATCAGCGGGAAGAGGATGTTGTAGGGCAGCTTCAGGAGCTGCACCCACATGCCGATCATCGGCAAATTGAGGATCAGCAGCATGACATTGCCGATATACATGCTGGCGACGATGCCCCAGAACAGGCCGGGGTTTTGCGCGATCAAAAGCGGTCCCGGCTGCAGGCCGTGAATGACGAATGCGCCGAGCAGCAGCGCCATCACCACGTTCGGCGGGATGCCCAGTGTCATCAGCGGAATGAACGCGCCGCCGGCCGCCGCATTGTTGGCGGACTCCGGGCCGGCGACGCCCTCGATCGCGCCGTGACCAAACCGCTCCGGCGTTTTCGACAGCCGCTTCTCCAACGCATAGGATGCAAACGAGGCCACCACGGCGCCGCCGCCCGGCAGGATGCCGAGCAGGAAGCCGAGCAGGGTACCGCGCGTCACCGGGCCGGCGCTCGCCTGCCAATCGGCCTTGTTAGGCAAGAGCTGGGTGATCTTGCCGTTGATGATGTCGCGCTTGATGGCCTGCTCGGTGTTGAGCAGCACCTCGGCAACGCCAAACAGACCCATCACGACAGGCACGAGACCGATACCATCGATCAGCTCCATGCGGCCGAATGTCAGACGTGGCTGCGCCGTGATGCTGTCGAGCCCGATCAGTCCAAGCACGACGCCGATGCACGCCATCAGCAGCGCTTTCGGCATCGATCCCTGGGTGAGGAAGGTGAGCACCACGAGGCCGAGCACCATCAGGCTGAAATACTCAGCCGGGCCGAACGCGATCGCGATGCTGGCAAGTCTCGGCGCCACCAGCATCAGCGCCACCAGCGCGAATGTGCCGGCGATGAAGGAGCCGAAGGCGGAGATGCCGAGCGCAGGGCCGGCACGGCCCTGCTTCGCCATCTGGTGGCCATCGATGCAGGTGACGACGGAAGCCGCCTCGCCGGGGATATTGACCAGGATCGAGGTGGTCGAGCCGCCATACATCGAGCCGTAGTAAATGCCGGCCATCATGATGATGCCGGATTCCGGCGTGCCCGACAGCGTCACGGGCAGCAGCAGCGACATCGCCGAGATCGGCCCGATGCCCGGGAGCACGCCGACCAGCGTGCCGATGAAGACGCCGATGAAACAGTAGAGCAGGTTGATCCCGGTCAGCGCGACGCCGAATCCATGCGCGACATTGGCAAGCGTATCCATAAGGTCACCCGATCCCGAACAGGCCCGAAGGCAACTGGATCAAGAGGAGGCGCTGGAGCACCCACCACATGCCGAGCGGCACCAGCACGGCGATCGGGATCGCCAGCGTCCAGCGCACGGGGTCGATCAGCCGCAACAGCAGCAGCATCAGCGGGATCGACGACAGCAGGAATCCCAGTGGCTCCAGGGCGAAGGAGAACGCGGTGAGGCAGGCGATGATGAGAAGCGGTTTGCTCCAGCGCACATTCTCCCAGCGTGAGGCTAGCGTGGGTCCGCCCTCGGTGATGGCCGAGATGATAATGGAGCCTGCGAACACGCACATCAGGATGCCCGTGTAGAACAGCACGTAGCCCGAGCCGGGATCGTTGATGGTGCCGAGCTTGAGCTTCAGCCCCGACCAGATCACGAAGCCGCCGAGCCCGAGCCCGATCAACCCGCCCCAGAGTTCGGAGTTATTGAGGCGGAATTTGACGTTGGTTTGATCGTTCATCGACGCCCTCTCGGCCGTTCCCCGGACGCTGCGCAGCACGAAGTGGTGCGCTGCAGAGCCGGGGCCCATAGGTTCGTGGCAAAGGTGGGTCCCGGCTCTGCGGTGCACCGCTGGAGAAGCGTTGCACCGCGTCCGGGACACGAAAGTGGCCGCAATCCTACTTCTTCGCAAGTCCGAGCGTGTCGATGATCTTGCGCTCGGACTCCGTGACCTCGACGACGAATTTCTTGTAGTCCTCGGTGTTCTTGTAGTTCGGCACCATGTCATATTTGGCGAGCGTGGCGATCACTGCGGGGTCCTCGACCGCCTTCTTGAAGGCGTCGTGCAGCTTGGCGACGATCTTGGGGTCCATGCCCTTCGGGCCGGCGATGCCGAACGGGGAATCGTAGACCATGGGATAGCCGAGCTCCTTCAGTGTCGGCACATCAGGATAGTTCGGCGATCGCGCGCCAGTCCAAACCATCAGCAGCCGCAGCTTGCCGGCGTCGACCAGCGGCCGCCATCCCGTGGAATCGGCTTGCAGCATGGTGTGCTGCCCGAGCACCGCAGCGTTGGTCTCCGCGCCGCCCTTGAACGGTACCTGCGTGAGCTTGATTCCGGCCATCGCCGCGATCTGCTCCATGCCGATATGCAGCGAGGTGCCGGTGCCCGGTGTGGCATAGGTCACCTTGCCCGGATTTGCCTTCGCGAAGTCGACCACGTCCTTCCAGGACTTGAACTGCGACTCTGCGCTCGTGGTCACGCCGAACGTATAGCCCGTGAGGTGAATGATATAGGTGAAGTCCTTCGCCGGATCCCACGACACTTCCTGCATCAGGGGCAGGCGGAACACCGTGATCGGAATCTGCGCGATGGTGTAGCCGTCCGGCTTCGCGGCCGCGGCCATGGTCGCAGGTCCGACCGTGCCGCCGCCGCCGGCCTTGTTGTCGATCACGATTGGCTGCCCCAGCACCTTCGAGGCGCTGTCGGCGATCGCGCGCATCGAGATGTCGGTCGAACCGCCGGCCGGCCACGGCACGATCAGCGTGATGGGTTTGGTGGGATAGTCCTGCGCACCGGCGGCGGTCGCGAGCAACGCGGCCACAACAGCGTATATGGCGGCAGAGGCCATCGTCTTCAGCCCGTATCGCGACATCGAAACTCCTCCCTCACAGCGGCCTCTTTGGGACCGCCGTTTCGCATTCTTGTGAGGCGATTGTTCCCGAAATCACGAAAGAAGAAAAGCGCATTGCGCGGACCACGCCTGTCGGTGGATGCGGCAATCCCGGAGGAATCGGCACGTGCGACAATTGGTCGTTCGAAGGTGTGCCGAGCGGCGGAATTTGAGGCGGCCGAAGCCTTACGCCACGCGGCGGACGGCGTTCAGCGTTTCGATGGTTCGTCCGACCTCGGCTGCCGGGCACGGCTTGCCGAAATAGTATCCCTGCACCGCGGTGCAGCCGCATTCGCGGACGAAGTCGAGTTGCTCGATCGTCTCGACGCCCTCCGCCGTGGTCTCGACGCCGAGCACGGAGCCGAGGCTTGCGATGGTGTGGACGATGGCGACGCTTTCCGGGCTTTCGCCGAGCGTGCCGACGAAGGAGCGGTCGATCTTGATGCGGTCGAACGGAAACTTGCGCAAATAGCTCAGCGAGGAGTAGCCGACGCCGAAATCGTCGAGGCTGACGCGCACGCCGAGCGCGCGGAGCTGGTGCAGGATCTCGATGGTCGCCTCGCTGTCGTCGAGCAGGGCCGTCTCGGTGACCTCGAGTTCGAGTCGCCGTGGCGGCAGGCCGGCCTCTGCAAGCGCGCTCGTGACCATCGCCACCAGCCCGCGCGAGCGAAACTGCACCGGGGACAGGTTCACCGCGACGGTGACATCGGGCCACGACACGGCGGTCGCGCAGGCGGTGCGCAGCACCCATTCGCCGATCGGAACGATCAGCCCGTTCTCTTCCGCGATCGGAATGAATTCGGCTGGCGAGACGAAGCCGCGCGAAGGATGCTTCCAGCGCAGCAGCGCCTCGAAGCCGGTGAGCTCGGACGAATCGAGCCGCACCTGCGGCTGGAACACCAGGTGGAATTCGCGCCGCTCCAGCGCGGTGCGCAAATCGTGCTCCAGCGCGTGGCGGCTGCGCGCCTCTTCCTCCATCTCGGGCTCGAACAGCTGATAGGCGCCGCGTCCCTTCGCCTTGGCCTGGTACAGCGCGAGGTCGGCGCACTTCATCAGCTCGTCGGCATCGAGCCCGTGCTCGGGCGCGATCGCGATGCCGACGGAGACGCCGACATGGATCGACTGGCTCTCCAGCGGCGGCGGGTGACCGATGATCTCGACGAGGCGGCGGGCGAGCATTTCGGCCGATTGCGGCTGCGGTGCGCGCTGGAGAACGGCGAACTCGTCGCCGCCGAGTCGGGCGATCGTGTCGTGCTCACCGACATTCTCTTTCAGGCACGCCGCCACCCAGCGCAACAGCCGATCGCCTGCAGCGTGGCCGAGACGGTCGTTGACGGTCTTGAAATTGTCGAGGTCGAAGTACAGCACGGCCATCTCGCCACCGGCGATCGCGACCTGGTTCAGCCCCTCGCTCATCTTCTCGCGGAACTGCGTGCGATTGGGCAGGTCGGTCAGCGAATCGTGCCGCGCCATGTGCGCCACGCGGGCCTGCGCCTTGTGGCGCTCGGTGACGTCCTCATAGGTGACGACCCAGCCGCCAAGCTCCATCCGCTTGTGATTGAGCTTGATGATGCGGCCATCGCTCAGATGGCGATGCAGTGTATGCTCACCCTCGCGCAGCCTCTCGACATAGTCCGCATAGAGCCGCGCACCCGTGGTGTTCGGATGGTTGCCCAGCTCGCAGCTGTGCTCCATGATCTCGCGCATCGAGACGCCCGGCTTCACGACGTCAGGCGACAGTCCATACATCTCGATGTAGCGGCGGTTGCAGACGATCACGCGCAGGCTCGAATCGAGCATGCACAGCCCCTGGCTCATGTTGTTCAGCGCCGCGTCGAACCGGCGATACTGCTCGCTCAATTCCTCGACCGCGCGCTCGCGCTCGGTAATGTCCTCATAGGTGGCGACGAAGCCGCCTTCGGCCAGCGCGCAGTAGCGCACCGAGACCACGGTGTCGTTCGACATGTGCCGCCGTATCGGCGAGGTATCGTTGCCGTCGATCCGCGCACGGGCGGTCTCCAGAATCTGCGCGGGGCTGTATTCGGTCGCGAAGGCGCCGTTCGTCATCGATCGCTCGATCAGCTTCGAGATATGCGTGCCGGGTGCGGCCTCCTCGGGTGACAGATGGTAGATCGTCCGGTAGGTGGTGTTGCAGACGCGCAGGCGCATATCGCTGTCGTAGAATGCAAGGCCGTGCGCCATGTTCTCGAGCGCGGCGTCCAGCATGATGTTCTGCTGCTTCAGCGCCTCTTCATATTGCAGCCGTTCGGTGACGTCTTCATGCACCGTCACCCAGCCGCCGTCGGGCATGAACCGGGAGGTCGCCTGGACCTTTCGGCCGTCGAAGCGCGTCACCAGGATCGGCCTCGGGTTCCGGGTGCGCACATCGTCGTTTCGGAGCGCCTGGAATTCGTCCTTCGACATGCCGGGCAGATTGCCGCGGGACGCCCAGTGCTCGACGACGTCGCGATGCGTGACGCCCGGTTTCACCATCTCGGGGTCGAGGTCGTAGAATTGCAGGAATCTCTCGTTGCAGACGACGACACGGCTGTCGGCATTATACATGATGAGGCCGTGCGACATGTGGGCGAGCGCATGTTGGCTGCGTTCGGTTTGAAGCTGCAGTTCCGCTTCGAGCCGGGCCCGGCGCGTGACATCGTCGCAGATCGTCATCCAGCCGCCCCCGGGCAGCGGCTTCATCTCGAGGGACAGCACGAGATCGTTCGGCAGCCGCTGCTCGGTCCGGAACGGCTTGCCCGCCTCGATCAACTTTACGCGCTTGGCATAGAGCGCATCCAGCTCACTCACTGAAAAATTGCCGAGCGAGGCGCTGTGGGCGAGCACGTCGCGATAGCTGGTGCCGAGCCGCACGATCTCGGCCGACATGTTGAACATCGTGAGATAGCGCTGGTTGACCAGAACGATCCGGTTGTCGGCGTCATAGACGCACACGCCCTGCTCCATATGGTCGAGCGCGAGTTGGCTCAGCGCAAGCAGGGCGTCCGGGCCTTGCTCGCGGCGTGCACCAAGCTCGTTGTCGCGGGTCGACGTCATGGGATCGACGGGGTCTCGGCGGGCAATAGACTTAACGCAGCGTGATTCCGGTGCCGAGGGTAGCGATGACCCGGGAAAATTCCCTTAAGCGCAGTAGTTTACGGAGGGTGACTGGTGATGGAGAGACGCGTTGCCCGCACGACGCAACGCGCGAAACGCAGGTTTGCTTTGTACCGTCATCCTGAGGTGCCGGAGCGAAGCGGAGGCCTCGAAGGACGACGGCCCGGCTGTATCCCTGCCGTTCATCCTTCGAGGCTCGCCGCGCTGCGCACGGCGAGCGCCTCAGGATGACAGAGCTAGAGCGCGGCCCGCGGGCCTGCTCAAGGCCCGTACAGCACGAGCTCCGTGTCGGTGAGGTCGCCGAGCTGGGGCTGATGGGGGCCCTTGAAGTATTTGCGGCCGCGCTGCTCGTTGTACATACCGACGAGGCCCGGAATCGGACCATTGCAATCGACGGCCACCGAGATCTTGCCGAGCCGCAGCAGCAGCCGGCCGATGCGGCCGGCGCAGGCGGCGTATTCGGCGGCGCTGCGGCAGTAGATCAGCTTCATCGCAGGCGGCGCGATGAAGCCGCGGCGGATGCGCACCGGTTGCAGGATGAAGGGGAACGTTCCCTCCTGCGTGCGGCAGACGAGGCTGAGACAATTGTAGCGCGCATGCCGCGTCAGCAGCTCGGTCTCATCGTCGGAAAGCCCCTCGATCGTTTTGGCGTGCTGCGAGATCACCTCGATCTTGCTCCAGCGCGGGGCGCGCGACAGCGCCGGCACCGAGAAGAATATTCCGCGGCAATAGGCGCGAAAGCCCTGCGTCTCGATGATCGGCCAGGTCCACGGCGCCGGGCTGATGTTGAGATAGGTGACCTCCTTGTGCCGCTGCGCGATCTTGGTCAGCAGCGGAGCGTAGTTGCGGTACGCCGGATCGACGTACCAGCTCGACAGGTTGCACTGGATGGCGGTCTCTTCGCCGTCCTTCCGCGCCGTGTAGATTAGCAGCAGCACGCCGACAGGCGTGCCGTCATTGTCGACCATGTAGCCGAAGCGCGGATAGCCCTCCGGCACGGGCCGGAAGGCCTGTCGGCGCAGGCCTTGGATCCAGTAGTTGCGCGAACGGCCGACGAAGCCGCGCGTCAGCAAGTCCGCGATCGCTTCGACGTCGGACTCGGTGATTTCGCGGCATCGGACCTTGGTGTGGATCACGCTTGTCTTGCCCGTGGAAATGGTAGGCCTCGTTCGCTTAGCGCCAGCCTTCGCCATGGGCATCGGCCGCGAACTGCGGCTGCATGCCCAGGATGTCCCGCACCTTGGCGGGCCAGGCGGAAAGATCGGTGCCGTGGGTGTGGAACATGGCGACGGCGAGCCGGTCCATGCCGAAAGCAACGCAGCCGGTGTGCGCCGGCTCGCCATTGGCGTCCTGGATGCCCCAGGTCATGCCGAAATGCTCGCGGTGATAGTTGAAGCTCATGCAGGCGGTCGGCTGCTCTTCCGAGCGCAGCGGAATGAGGAGCTCGAACTTGAGCTGCTGCTGTTTCTGGCTTACCGCCTTCATCTGGCCGACGCGGCCGAAGAAGGGATCGCTGGCATAATCGACACGGAAGGTCAGGCCGAGATCGCGGGCGATCGCCTGCGCGCGCACCATCCAGCGCTCGCGGAAGTCGGCGACGTCCTCGGGTGCGCCGATGCAGACATATTCGCGCATCCGGAACGATTGCAGCCGGTCGAGATGCTTCGACGGCTCGCGGCGGAAGCAGTCGGCGGCGACGTCGAAGCGCAAGCCACCCTTCGGCAATTGCCCGCGGCTCGCCGCGATCGGGTAGACGGGATAGCAGGCCGCCGGCGACAGCACGAGATCGGCAGGCGAGAGCGAGGTGGTCCAGTCACCGCCGGCATCGAAGCGGCTCACGGCGGCGTTGATCTCGCGTTCGGTGCCGTGCAGGCCGCAGACGCAGCCGAGCAGGTTCGGAAAGCTCTTGAGATAGCCGGACTTCTCAAGCTGCGCGCGGCTCATCACCGGCGGGAAGCGCATCACCTCGGTGCCGGCTTCGCGATGGTTCGTGATCAGCGCGGCGAGCCGCTCGACGATGCCCTCATAGAGCGCGGTACGGGCGTAGACGCCGTCCGAGCCCATGTGGTGGAACAGCTTGTCGGCGAGATGATCGAGTGGATCTGCGATTTGCGGAGCGGTCTCAGGCGAATCGGGGAGGACGGCAATATTCATGGGATGTCCGGCTATCTCAAATTTGTTCTTGTTGGTTTAGTCGCGGAGGCTCATTGGCACGCTGCTCATCAGTGTCGAGGTGGCTGCGTTGGCCAGGATGCGGTCGTTGTTGATCATAATCGGCGACGACAACACGTCGCGCAGGTGGCGGCCCATGGTGAATTCGCCGTCGTTGCGGTAGCCGGATAGGCCCGCGGTGCGCATCGCATGCATCACGGTTTCGACCGCAAGCTCGGAGGCCTGCACCTTAAGAAGCGTGATCGAGGACTGGAAGTCGAGCGAGCTGAGCGCGCGCTCGTCATGCTCGGCGCGGGCGAAGACGTCGAGATTGGCCGCGATCAGCGCGCGCAATTTGGCCAGTGACATCTTCGCGGCCGTGAAGTGCGCCGCGGCCGGCGGCATCTGGCCGCCGGAGCTGCGCGCCGCCTTGCGGATGAAGGCCTGCGCGCGGGTCACGGCTGCGGCGGCGATGCCGGCCCAAGCTGACGACCAGCACAGATGCGCGAACGGCGTCATGGTCTGGGCGTGGATCTTGTCGTAGGATTCCGGGAAGACGCGGTCGGCGGGGCAATCGACTTTCAGCTCGAAACCTGTCGAGCAGGTGCCGCGCATGCCCAGCGTTTCCCAGCCCAGCGTCTGCTTCAGCGAATAATCGTCCTTGGCGAGCGCCAGCAGCACCTGATCGGAGGCTGCAGCTTCGGTGGCGCGGCGGGCGATGGTGACGAGGCCATCCGCCTCGGCGCCGTAGGAGATCACTGTGGCGTCGCGCACGAGCGAGACGGTGTCGCCGTCGTGATCGATGGCCGCCGCGCTGGCGCGGATGTTGCCGCCGTTCTGGCCTTCGGTGGTGGAGGAGGCGAGCAGCCACTGGTCGCGGGCGACCCGGCGCATCATGGTTTCCATCCAGGGAATCCCGTGGCCATGTCTGACGACGCAGGCGACCTTGGTCTGGTGCATCGCGTAGATCATCGCGGTCGAGGCGCAGGCACGCCCGAGCGTGTAGCAGATGTCGGTGACGTCGTAGATCGAGGCACCGAAGCCGCCGTACTCAACCGGGATCATAACACCGAGCAGCTTCTGCTCGCGTGCGACCTCGAAAGCCTTGTGCGGGAAGCGGGCGTCACGATCAACCGCGTCTGCGTCGGCAGCCGCCGCCGCGGCGGTCCGGGCCGCGCGTTCGATCAAGGAGGGACCCTGCTCGAGGAAGCTCGCCTGCGTTTCGTCGACAGTGAGGACTGCTTCACGCACGTTCATACTCGTCCGCCTCCGGTTCGTCGTTCAGGATCGCCGGCATTATTCGCGATGCCGCGTAAGCGATCCTCCGACCATCTTTGCTTGTGAGACGAGGCTAGGGATTTAATTCAAATTCGTCGATGAAATAGAGGGTAAACAAAGCCCAATTCCGGACGAACGGTTAAGGCCCAATTGTTTGCAGCGCCCGAATTTCCATGATCGCGTTAGGTGATCTGGAAGAGGCCTGAATTTTAGTCAATCTGAGTCATCGTTTACTAAGAAAGGCGAAGTAATCCTCGCGCCCATTGTGGGACCGGCTGCCCGCGCACATCCTAGCGGTCAGCCCGGTCCGACCCCGATAGATAAATGGGAATTTGCCGATGCAGGCCTTCGATACCGACGTGCGCGATCGCATCATCAAGCTGGTGAAGGGCATCCTCGAACAGAACTCGCTCACCGCGGACATCACGCCGTCGGCCAGGCTCGTCGATGTCGGCCTGACCTCGATGGACATGGTCAATTTGATGCTGGGCGTGGAGGCCGAGTTCGACTTCACCATCCCGCAGTCCGAGATCACGCCGGAGAATTTCCAGTCCGTCGAGACGCTGGAGCGGATGGTCGCGACCCAGTTGCAGCCGGCGACCGCGGCTTAATCGAGGGCGCTACTCCCTCCTCGGTGTCGTCCCTGCGAACGCAGGGACCCATACCGCGGAATCTATCGGTCGTTTGAGGTCGCAGTACCGAACTACGAGTCTTCGCCAAACCGCCGCCTGTGGTTATGGGTCCCCGCGTTCGCGGGGACGACACTGAGTGTGAGGCCAGCGCCTTTACGCTCCTCACAGCTCCTGCATCGCCGCATCACCCCGTTCCAAAACCATCGTAAAACTGGCATAGCTTCTCCACGTAATCGCGTAGCGCTGATAGGGTGGAACAGGCATGACGCAGGCGGTATTGGGCATCATCGGCGGTTCCGGCATCTACGACCTGCCGGGACTGCAAGACGCTCGCGAAGAGGTGATCGAGAGCCCCTGGGGCGAGCCTTCTGCCCCCCTGCGGCGCGGCACCATCTCCGGCCTGCCGATCGTGTTCCTGCCGCGGCACGACAAGGGCCACCGGCTGTCGCCCTCCGACATCAACTACCGCGCCAATATCGACGTCCTGAAGCGGGCCGGCGTCACCGACCTGATCTCGCTCTCGGCCTGCGGCTCCTTCAAAGAGGAACTGCCGCCCGGCACCTTCGTTCTCGTTGATCAGTTCGTCGACCGCACCCACAAGCGCGAGAGTTCGTTCTTCGGCAGGGGCTGCGTCGCGCATGTGTCGATGGCGCATCCGGTCTCGCCGCGGTTGCGGATCCATCTCGCGGCCGCCGCTGACGCCGAGGGGATCGCAATTGCGCGGGGCGGCACCTATGTCTGCATGGAGGGACCGCAATTTTCCACCTATGCGGAAAGCATGACGTACAAGACGCTGGGCTGTTCCGTGATCGGAATGACCAACATGCCCGAAGCGAAGCTCGCCCGTGAGGCCGAGATCTGTTACGCCTCCGTGGCGATGGTGACGGATTTCGACTGCTGGCATCCCGATCACGATGCCGTCACCGTCCAGGACATCATCCGCGTGCTGACCTCGAACGCCGACAAGGCCAAGGCGCTGGTGGCGCGGCTGGCAAAGGATTTCCCGCGCGAGCACGAGCCGTGCCCAATCGGCTCGGACCGCGCACTCGATACCGCGCTGATCACGGCGCCCGAGGCGCGCGATCCCGAGCTTCTGAAGAAGCTCGATGCGGTGGCGGGGCGCATCCTGCGGGCTTGAGACGAAAGGCAGAACGCCATGAAGGTCGACGGCAAACATTTTCGCAGCATCTGGCGCGAGCGTGACGGCTGGTCGGTCGGCGCGATCGACCAGCGCAGGCTGCCGCATGAGTTCGTCGTTGCGAAGCTGACCTCGTGCGAGGACGCCGCGGTCGCCATCCGCGACATGCTGGTGCGCGGTGCGCCGCTGATCGGCGCCACCGCGGCCTACGGCATGGCGCTTGCGATGCGCGAGGACGCCTCCGACGCCGGCCTGAAGCGCGCCTACGAGACGCTCGTCGTGGCGCGCCCGACCGCGATCAATCTGAAATGGGCGCTGGACGAGATGCGTACGACGCTCGCGCCGATCGATCCGCTAGAGCGGGCGGAGGCTGCGTATGCGCGCGCCGACGAGATCGTCGAGCAGGACGTCGAGATCAACCGCGGCATCGCCGGCAACGGCCTGAAGCTGATCGAGGCAATTGCGGCAAAGAAGAAGCAAGGCGACACGATCAACGTGCTGACCCATTGCAATGCCGGCTGGCTTGCGACCGTTGACTGGGGCACGGCGACGGCACCGATCTATCTCGCACACGAGCGCGGCATCAAGGTTCATGTCTGGGTCGACGAGACCCGCCCGCGCAATCAGGGCGCCTCGCTCACCGCCTGGGAACTCGGTCATCACGGCGTGCCGCACACGGTGATCGCCGACAACACCGGCGGGCACCTGATGCAGCACGGCATGGTCGATCTTGCCATCGTCGGCACCGACCGCGTCGCGGCCAATGGCGACGTCTGCAACAAGATCGGCACCTATCTGAAGGCACTCGCCGCCCACGACAACGACGTGCCGTTCTACGTGGCGCTGCCATCGCCGACGATCGATTTTGCGGTCGATGACGGCATTCGCGATATTCCGATCGAGCAGCGCAGCGGCATTGAAGTTTCTGACATGACCGGCCGTACCGCAGACGGACGGCTCGAGACGGTGCGCATCGTGCCGGAGGGATCGCCGGTCGCGAACTATGCTTTTGACGTGACCCCGGCGCGCCTCGTCACCGGCCTCATCACGGAGCGCGGCGTGCTGAAGCCGGATCGAGATTCACTCGCTGCCGCTTTTCCGGAGCGCATAGCCGCCGCGGCGAAGTAAATTTTGTAGGCGATATCTGGCCACAGTTGTCATTGCGAGGCGACGGGTCCGCGCGAAGCGCGGCCCGATGACAGGCTCAGCGAAGCAATCCAGAATTCCACCGCGGACAGACTCTGGATTGCTTCGCTGCGCTCGCAATGACGAATTCGTTGATGCGTCACGTGATCCTCTATCTCCCTCACCCTGAGGAGCCGCGAAGCGGCGTCTCGAAGGGCGAGGGGCACAAGCGGGGCCTTCATCCTTCGAGACGCGCGCTAAAGCGCGCTCCTCAGGATGAGGGATTGGCAGCGCAACTAACCGAGCTTCAGCCCGGTCGCCGCCTCGAGCTCGGCGATTGCCTGGGCGCCGCTGGCGACCTTGATCGTGGTCATGCCCATCTCGCGCGCGGGTTTCAGATTGACGCCGAGGTCGTCGAGATAGACGCAATTGTTCGGATCGACCTTCAGCGTCTCGACCATCATTTTGTAGATGCGCGGATCTGGCTTGCGCAGGCCGATCTTGGCGGACTCGATGACGTGGTCGAACAGCACCATCACCTCGGCGACGTAGAGTGAGCGCCCGGTCATGCTGCCGATGGCGTTGGCAGGGAGGTTGTTGGTGATGCAGCCTGTCTTGAAACTCGCCTTGATGCGTTTCAACGCCTCGACCATTTCAGGGCGAAGATCGCCCTGAAGCAGCGGCAGCACGTCGCGGCCGCGCACCTCCGCGCCGAGTGCGCGTGATTCCTCGGCGAACAGCCTGTCGAAGGTTTCGATGTCGACCTCGGCACGCTCGAACTTGGCCCAGGCATTTTCCAGATGGTTGGCAGCATTGGTGCGCCGGATGATGTCGACGGGCAGCCCTCGCTCCGTCTCGAACCGCGCAAACGCCTCGAACGGCGAGCTCGTCAATACGCCGCCAAAATCAAAGATCACAGCCTCGATTGCCAATGGCCTGCCCTCGTCAATTGCTTTCCAAGAGGGCTAGCATGCGATATCGGCAAGGACCAGTCCGAAGCAATCCCCCGACCTCACCGATGCCGACGCCAAAGCGTGTTCCCATGAAGAAGCTTGTTACTTTCATTATTACCGCGCTGCTGCTCGTGCCCCCCGCCCATGCGATCGTCGGCGGTGGCACGCCGCAGGCCGATGGCGTCGCGCGCTCCGTCGTCACCATTGTCGGCTCGCGCGGCAATTTCTGCACCGGCAGCCTGATCGCGCCGAAGCTCGTGCTCACGGTTGCCCACTGCGTGCAGCCCGGCGCGGACTACAAGATCGTCGATCGCGGCGCCGACGGTCAGGCGCAATTGCTGAACGTTCGCACCGTCGCGATCCATCCGAACTTCAACATGCAGGCGATGCAGGCGCATCGCGCCACCGCAGACGTTGCATTGCTGCAACTCGAAATTCCACTCAAGGGAAAATCGACGGTGCCGGTCGGCATGCCGAATATTCCGATCCAGGTCGGCAGCCGCTTCGTGATCGCCGGCATTGGTGTCACCGCGCGCGGTGACGGCAAGAGCGGCGGCGCGACGCGCGTTGCGGCGCTCATTGCCACCGGTCAGCCCGGCACGCTGCAGATCCGGCTGGTCGATCCCGTAACCAACGGTGTTCGCGACGGAATCGGCGCTTGTACAGGCGATTCCGGCGGCCCCGTGTTCGAGGACAAGCCCAATGGCCCGGTGCTCGTCGGCGTCATCAGCTGGTCCACCGGGCCGAACGGCGCCGCCGGCTGCGGCGGATTGACCGGGGTCACACCGCTCACGCTCTATCGCGACTGGATCTTGCAGACCGCGCGGAGCTGGGGTGCGGCGCTGTGATTTGACCGCGAGTTGATCTATGTCATTTTGCAGTGGAAGCGCGATGGGCGACCATGCCCGTCGCGGAGGAAACGCGCCGTCCGGTGAAGGGCGGCCACAAAAACAAGCAAGGCATAGAAGCAACAATGAATGTCGCTGTTCGCAGTCACGCCACGGCCAAACAGGCTTCTGAACATTTCGACGTGCTGATCGTCGGCGCCGGCATCTCCGGCATCGGCAGCGCCTATCACCTGACCAATCAGCTTCCGGGCACGAGCTACGTGATTCTGGAAACGCAGGAGACGTTCGGCGGCACCTGGACCACGCATCGTTATCCCGGCATCCGTTCCGACAGCGATCTCCACACCTTCGGCTATCGCTTCAAGCCCTGGGTCGGCCCCCCGATCGCGACCGCCGAAGAGATCCTCGCCTACATGAACGAGGTGATCGAGGACAACGATATCGCACGTCACATCCGCTACAAGCACAGGATCAACTCGGCGAGCTGGTCGAGCGAGCAAAATCTCTGGACCATCGAGGCGGTGACGACCGACACGGGCGAGCCAAGAACCTTCACCGCCAATTTCCTCTGGATGTGCCAGGGCTATTATCGCCATTCGGAAGGCTACATGCCGGAATGGAAGGGCATGGACCGCTTCAAGGGCCGGATCGTCCATCCGCAGACCTGGCCGGATGATATCGACCTCACGGGCAAGAAGGTGGTCGTGATCGGCTCGGGCGCGACAGCGGCAACGCTGGTGCCGAACATCGCGGACAAGTGCGCGCATGTCACCATGCTGCAGCGCTCGCCGACCTATTTCCGTCTCGGCCGCAACGCCATCGAGATCGCGGAGGAATTGCGCCGGCTCCAGGTCGATGAGGAGTGGATCCACGAGATCGTGCGGCGCAAGATCCTGTTCGAGCAGGACGCCTTCACCAAGCTCTGCGTGTCCAAGCCCGAGCAAGTCAAGAAGGAGCTGATCGGCCAGATCAGCGCGGTCCTCGGGCCGGATTACGACGTCGAGACGCACTTCACGCCGACGTACCGGCCGTGGCGGCAGCGTATTGCGTTCGTGCCGGACGCCGATCTGTTCAAGGGCATCGCCAGCGGCAAGGCCTCCGTCGTCACCGACGAGATTGAATGCTTCGTCGAGAACGGCATTCAGCTCAAGTCGGGCAAGCTGCTCGAAGCCGACGTCATCGTCACCGCGACTGGTTTCAACCTCGCCGCCCTCGGCGATATCGCCTTCGAGATCGACGGCAGGCCGCTCGCCTTCGGCGACACCGTCACCTATCGCGGCATGATGTTCACGGGTGTGCCGAACATGGTCTGGGTGTTCGGCTATTTCCGCGCGAGCTGGACGCTGCGCGTCGATCTTGTCGCCGATTTCGTCTGCCGCCTGCTCGGACACATGAAGGCCAAGGGCACGAAGAAGGTCGAGGTCAAGCTGCGCGCCGAGGACCACAACATGCCGATCCTGCCCTGGATCGATCCGGAGAACTTCAACCCCGGCTACATGATGCGCAACATGGACCTGTTGCCCAAGCGCGGCGACAAGCCGGAATGGCAGCACAGCCAGGACTACTGGACCGAAAAGGACGAGATTCCGAAGACGGATCTGGACGACAAGGCGTTCGTGTACGGGTGAGGGGCGCCAAAGGTTTCCCGACCGCACGGCCCTGGATGATCAGCCATTGATGTGAATGATCGTACATATGGCCGGGCATTCTGACGCGCGTGCGCGGAATGGGAGCCGGGCGCAGCAAACCGTGGCGCGGTTGCAACATCGCAGCGGGATTCTGCCCCGGTTGTGCGCCAAACGGACGAATTCGGGTGGCGCCGTAGTTCTGCGGAGCCTCCTGATGGCTTAAGTTCACCAGCGGATTGCCGGGAATGGGGGCACGACGTGAGGGGCGAGGGCCCAAGGAGGCGGCAGGATCGACTGCGCCGATACAGCGCTGCATCGCTCGTCAGCGCATCCGCGCTTTTCGTCGGCTTCAGCCTTTGGACGGCGCCGGCCAACGCGCTCTGCGCGCCTGATCCGGCCTCGAGCGGCCAGACCGTGACCTGTAGCGGTACCGACGTGGACGGCTTTCAGGCCGGAGCCGGGGTCGACAGTCTCAACGTCAATGTGCTGTCCACCGCGACTGTGAATGACAACGGCACGGTCTCGATCGGCGTCAACGATTCCAACACCGTCACCAACAGCGGGAGGCTGTCGGCAGGTTCGGGCCTGACAGGCATCGGCGTCGGCAATTTCAACACCGTGACGAACAACGGCATCATCACGGTGCTTGATAACGGTCTCGGCATCCAGGCGATCGATCACAACGTCATCACCAATGCTGGAACGATCACATCGGGTGACGGCGGTGCCGCGATCTCGGTCGGCGACAACAACACCGTCACCAACAGCGGCGGTCTGTCGGTTGGGGCATCGGGGACAGGTATCTTCTCGGGCCAGACCAACACGATTACCAATGCCGCGACGGGCACGATCACCGGGGGCAACGGTTCGACCGGAATCTTCGTCTTTGCCGGCGGGACCGTGACCAATGCAGGCGCGATCACGGTTGGCGATTCCCCCGGGTTCTCCGGCGGCATTCTGGCGATCAACGCTGGCAATACGGTCACCAACACAGCTACCGGCACGATTTCGGTTGGCCAGAACGCCGCCGGTATCTTCATGCAAGGCGCCTTTGAGACCGCCAGCAATTTCGGCGCGATCACGGCCGGCGACTTTGGCGTCGGCATTGCCGTGATCGGCGACGATGCCAAGGTCACCAATGGTGGTACGATCACGGCCGGTGATAGCGGCTCGGCAGGCATTTCGGTGCAAGGTGATCGGGCCACGATCAGCCAAAGCGGCACGATCAACGTCGGCTTGGGCGGGGCGGGGATTGCCTATGGCGGCTCGTCCGGCACGATCACCAACAGCGGACGGATCACGGGTGCCGATTTTGCCGGAGGCATGGTGGTGTTCGGTGATTCAAACATCGTCACCAACAACGGCACGATCACTGTCGGCGCTGCTGGCATCGGCATGGACGTGACCGCGTTCACCGCGACCAATCAGGTCGTCAATACCGGTACCATCACCGTCGGGGCCAATGGTGTCGGCATCAGCGTGAGTGGCGGGGCGAGCGTCTTCAACTCGGGAACCATCAACGCCGCGACCGGCTTCGCTGCGATCGAGTTCTGCAGTTGCGGCCCGAACACACTGACGCTCGGCCCCGGCAGCGTCATCAACGGCTTCGTGCTTGGCGCCGGCGCCGACACCTTCCAGCTCGGCGGCACCGGCAAGGGCACATTCGATCTCAGCCTGATCGGTTCCGGTCTCCAGTATGATGGCTTCACGACCTTCAACAAGGTCGACAACTCGACCTGGACCGTCACCGGGACCGGCAATCAGGACTGGAACGTGCTCGGCGGCACGCTCATGCTTGCAGGCACCATCAACGGCACCGTGACCGTCGCCGCCGGCGGTACCTTCGGCGGCGTTGGCACGGTCGGCACAACCACCGTCAACGGCGGTACGCTGGCGCCGGGCAATCCGACTGGAACGCTCACCGTGTCCGGCGACCTCTCGTTCACGAGCGCGTCGAGCTACATGGTGCAGGTCACGGGCGCCAGCAGCGGCCTCACGGTCATCACGGGAACGGCAACGCTCGGCGGCGCTACGGTCGTAGTCGTTCCGAACGGCTCGGTCGCGAAGCACTACACGATCCTGAACGCGGCGACGCTCCCCGATACGTTCAATCCGGTCGTTAGCGGGCTCTCGCCGAACCTGAAGGCCAGTCTGAGCTACGACCCGAACAACGTCTTCCTGGATCTCGCGCTGAGCTACGGTTCGGGCCTTAACGTCAACCAGCAGAACGTCGCCAACGCGCTGACGAATGTTTTCAACAGCACCGGCAGCCTTCCCGTCGTGCTCGCGAACCTCTCGCCGGCCGGCCTGACGCAGGCCTCCGGCGAGCCGGCGACGGGATCACAGCAGACGACGTTCGATGCGATGAACCTGTTCCTTGGCCTGTTGACCGACGTGTTTGGCTCGGGGCGCAGCGGCACGCCGGGTGCGACGCCATTCGCCGACGATGCAAACGCCTATGCTGCGACCGGCAGAGGCGCGCGTGACAAGGCTGCGCGCGATGCCTTCGCTTCGATCTACCGCAAGGCGCCCGCTGCGACGTTCGAACAGCGTTGGGATGTGTGGGCGGCCGGCTACGGCGGCTCGCAGACCACTGACGGTAATGCTGCGCTCGGCTCCAACAACACCAGCAGCAGTGTTTATGGCACTGCCGTCGGTCTCGACTATCGCTTTTCGCCGTCGACGATCGCCGGCTTTGCACTTGCCGGCGGCGGCACCGGCTTCAGCGTCAACGGGCTCGGCTGGGGCCGTTCGGATCTGTTCCAGGCCGGCGCCTTCGTTCGTCACACGGCGGGACCTGCCTACATCACGGCGGCGCTCGCCTATGGCTGGCAGGATGTCACCACCAACCGCATCGTCACGGCTGCCGGCGTCGATCAGTTGCGCGCGCAGTTCAACGCCAACGCGTTCTCCGGCCGCGTCGAAGGCGGCTACCGTCATGCCACGCAGTGGATCGGCCTGACGCCGTATGCGGCGCTTCAGGCCACCAAGTTCAGCCTGCCGAACTATTCGGAGTTCGCTGTGGTCGGCAGCAATGCCTTTGCGCTCAACTATGCCGCCAAGGACGTGACCAGCACCCGCACCGAGCTCGGCCTGCGCGCGGACAGATCGTTTGCAGCGGCCGGCGGCCTGATGACCCTGCGCGGCCGCGTCGCCTGGGCGCATGACTACAATCCGGACCGCACTGTCGGTGCGGTATTCCAGACGTTGCCGGGCGCGGCCTTCGTCGTCAACGGCGCCGCGCTGGCGCGTGATTCCGCGCTGACAACGGCATCGGTGCAGATGAACTGGATGAACGGCTGGTCTGCGTCGGCAACCTTCGAAGGCGAGTTCTCGAACGTTACCCGCTCCTACGCCGGCAAGGGCGTCGTGCGCTACGCGTGGTAGGGCATAGCCTATGGACCAGCGTGGGACTGCTATCCTCCCCTGGAGGGGAGGATAAGGAAGAGGTCACTGCCTTTGCTGTGTGGGCTTGCGAGGCGGGCGCGGCGGGGGGGGCGACCGCGGGCGTACCGGCCATCTTGTTGGCGGCTTCGCTGACGTCGAGCAGTGAGCGACGGATGTCCTCGATGTAGCTCGCCGATTTCTTCTTCATGGTGTTGGCGAGCTCGCGCAACCCCTTGATATTCTCGAACAGTTCGTCGGCTTTGCCGTCGACGAAGCCGGGTACTACGCCCTCGATCTTGGTGACCGCCTTGTCGAAGCCGGCAAAGGCGCTGTCGACCTTGGCCATGACGGAATCGATCTCGTCGCCCTTGGCCTTGAAATCGGCGGTGTAGCCCTCGAATGTGCGCAGACCCTCCTTGATCGCGGGGGGCGTTGCTTACGATCGCGCGGTCAACACTGTGCAGGGTCTCGACAATGGATTCGGCGTCGCTGAGATCGGCGGTCAGCACCGGGATGCCGTCGGAATCCAGGGGCACCGGCGGCGCGGAGGGGGCGCCGCCGACCAGCGAGATCGCGGCAACGCCGGTGAGGCCCTGGAACTCGATTCCCGCCACGGTGTCCTTGCGGATCGGCGCGGTGTTGTCGAGCATCACCAGCGCGACGATCTTGCGCGGATTGTCCAGCTTGATCGACAGGATCTGGCCGGCCGGCACGCCGTCGAAATTGACCGGGCCACCGCGGCGCAGCCCGCTGGCGGAACCGCCTTCGAACACCACGCGCAACTGGCTGCGGCTCTGAATGGCCCGCCATTTCTGCACGCCGAGCAGGCCGCCGAACGCCAAGGCGATCACCGCCAGCGTCGCCGTTCCGATCACCAGATTGCTCGCGCGTGCCATGCGGGGCGATTCTACGGCCAAAGCGGGGAAGTTGGAAGGATGATGCTTCGGTCGCGATGTTTAAGCAGGGCGGGTTAGCGAAGCGTAACCCACCGCTGTCTCTCCTGTGTGTGACGGCGAATTGGCGGATTGCGCGATGCTAATCCGCCCTACGCGACATCAATGTCCGGCCGCGCGTTTTGCCGCAGCATTATTCAGAACGATCAGGGCATCGACGGCCACGCCCGTTTTGGTGTTGATCAGGAACGGGTTGATGTCGATCGAGGCGATCCGGTCGCCGGCATCCGCGATCAGGTTGGACAGACCGACCAGCGCCTTCACCGCGGAGGCCTCATGCAAGGCCGGCTTGCCGCGATAGCCGCACATCTTGATGCCCGCCTTGGTGCGGCCGACCAAAATCCGCGCCTCGGCCTCGTCCAGCGGCGCGCCGGCGAGCGCGACGTCCTTCATCAGCTCGATGTCGATGCCGCCGGTGCCGAACAGCACGACGGGGCCCATCTCGGCGTCGAGGGACGCGCCGACCACGAGCTCGAGATCGGCCTTGACCTGTTGCGCGATCAGGATGCCGTCGAGCTTCGGCTTGCCCTTCAGCTTCTTCACCCGCGCGGTGATGTCGGCGAATGCCTTTTTCACGTCAGTGGCATTGTTGAGGTTCAGCACCACGCCGCCGATGTCTGACTTGTGCAGGATCTCGGCGCTGACGACCTTAGCCACGACCGGAAAGCCGATTTGCTTGGCGATCTTCACTGCTTCCGGCGCCGTCTGTGCAATCGCCTCCTTCGAGATCGGAATGCCATAGGCTTTCAGAAGTTTTTTCGAGGCGACCTCGTCGAGTGCGGCGCCGCTTGCCGATTTCAGCGTTTTTTCCAGCACGGCGCGCGCGGCCGGCTTCGAGCTCGACACGATGTCGGGCACTTCCTTGCGCAGCTTCGCGTAGTCGAGCAGCGACTTGATCGCGGTCACAGCGCGGTCCATGCCCTGCATGACCGCAAGATGCGGCAGCGATTTGCGCAAGGTCTTGGTGAACTCGGTAAAGCCGATCGACATCGCGCTGATGTAGATCACGGGCTTCGAGGCCCGGCTTGCCATCTCGTTGACGATGCGCAAGTTCCGCTCGCGCTGCTCGTGCGGGGCCTTGGGCAGCTCGGAATCGACGATGACGATGTCGATATCGGGATCGTCGATCATCAGCTTGATCGACTTCATGTAGACGGATGGGTCGACCACCGCAGCAAAGCCCGCGTCGAGCGGATTGCCGACGATCGATCCCGGCCCGAGCATCTTTGCCAGCTCGCCGCTGACATGCGGGCTGAGCGGCGCGAAGTTCAGGCCCTCCGCATAGAAGGCGTCGATCAGCATGCCGCGCTTGCCGCCGGACAGCGTGACCGCGGCGAGCCGGTCGCCTTTCGGTACCTCAGAGTGAACAAAACATTCCGTGGTCTCGATCAGTTCGTCGAGTCCGCCGACCCGGATGACGCCTTCGCGCGTTGCAATGGCGTCGAAGGTCTCGATCGAGCCTGCGAGCGCGCCGGTATGCGCCATCGCCGCCGCGCGGCCACCCTCGGATGCCCCGAGCTTGAGCGCGATCACGGGCTTGCTCGCGGCGCGCGCCGCCTTGCAGGCGTCGCGAAAGGCCTTGGTGTTACGCACGCCTTCGAGATAGACGACGATCACTTTGATGCTCGGATCCTCGGCGAAATAGCGCATCAGGTCCGGCGTCTCGAGTCCGGCCTCGTTGCCGGTCGTCACCATGTAGCCGACCCCGACACCGCGATCCTCCAGCGCCTGGCGGATCGCCATGACGATGGCGCCGGATTGCCCGGCGATCGCCACCGCGCCCTGGTCCATGGTGACGATGCGGTCGTCGATGTTGGTGAAGAGCCTTTCGCCGGCGCTCAAATTGCCGAGACAGTTCGGACCGGTGACGGCAAGGCCGGTCTCGCGCACGGCCGCCTGCAATTCAGCAGCGAGCTTCTGGCTCTCGTCATCCTGCAACTCGCTGAAGCCCGAGGTGACGATGGTGGCCGAACGCGCGCCGGCTGCGGCAGCGTCGCGGATCACCTGCACGGCAAAGCGTGCAGGCACAAGCACCAGCACGTGGTCAGGCTTTTCGGGGAGGCTCGCAAAGTCTTTGTAGCAGGGGACACCCCAGATGGTCTCGCGCTTGGCGTTGACAGGATAGAGCCCCCCCTCGTAGCCGTACTTGACCAGATTGTTCCAGATCCGCTCGGCATAGTTGCCGGGCTTGTCGGTCGCGCCCACCAGCACGATGTTGTGCGGGTGCAGCATGGCGTGGATGCCTTTAACGATGTCGCTGGCGTCAGGCGGTGGAGACCATGGGCGCGGAGAAACGGACGCAGCAGACACGTGGGCTTCCATGGCGTGACCTCACCTATTGTTTTTGTTGCAGCGCGTTGTTCTGTTCTTTGGAGAGTTCCGGCGAGGCCATCGCGACAAGCGCAATGCCGCCAGACGGAATGGGCGGGACTTCATGCGAGAAGGCTAGCATCACCGGACTTTTGGCGAAAGTGCGAACGATCCGGCAGCGTGGCAACGATCGTCGTGCTCCAGCAATCGCTGTTCTCACGCGGTGTCGAATTGTTCGGTCCGCTACCACACCTCACGCGGCCGTGGCGGCGAGGCGATGCCGGCGAGCAGCACGGCGAGAATTCCCGTGAGGAAAATGCCGTCGAAGGTCCCAGCGCCGCCGATCGAAGCGACGGGCGCGCCGAGACCGCCGATCTTGTCGAGGTTGAGGAGATCGGCCCCGATCAAAGTCCCTATGGAGCCGCCGATATAGGCGAGCGGCGCGGCATACTCGCGCGACAGCAGGAATGCCAGGATCGCGGTGGCGACGACAGGCACAAATACGGGCACCGCGATGCCAACCCCCTGCACGGGCGTTGCCATCACGTGAATGATGAATGCGATTGCAATCACTGCGATCGCTGCCTTCACCCAGAGCTGATACCTCAGCACCAGATAGGTCGACATGATCGCCGGGATGACCGCGCCGCCGACATTGACCGCGAGCACCGTGCCCGGCCATTGCGTCACCAGTGGCACCACATAGCGCATGCCGAAGAAATCGACGATCTCGCCCGAGCGTACCACCTTGGCCGGAAGAACCGTGATCGGAATGTTGAAATAGCTGCCGACCAGCGAGCCGAACAGCAGGAGCAGCGCCATGCCTGGACCGACGCCTAGCCGCATATAGGCGTAGCGCAGGATACGGAGCTGGATCAGGATGATCAGCCCGGCGAACAATAGCACCAGGACGGAGAACAATCCCGGCGTGATCGGAAGGTACTGAACGTCGCCATTCATGGTTGGATCCGATCGCAGACGATTTCGACGGGCAGCATCCCACGGGACGGAAGGGATGACAAACCTATCCGTCGGCCCCGATCAATGTGGCATGCAGGATGTAGCGCTCCGGACCGGACGAGACAGCGTCGAACGGCCAGCAGGTGGTGAGCACCAGTTCGAAATCCTGTGTTGCCGGATCGATGCCCGAGGCGTCGAAACGGACCACGGCCGACGAGTCCGCGCGATAGCGAAAGTGTTTTCCGTCGCTGCGCGTGATCTCGATCACGTCGCCGATCGCAACATTCGGCAGGAAGCGGAAATGCGTGTCGCGATGCGCGGCATAGACGGCAACGCCGCGTTCGCCGGCATCGGCTGTTCGTTCGACATGGCCGGGGCCGAAGGCGAGCGCCTGGCCGCTTGAGCCGGCCAGCACGATGGCACTGGCGCCGATCCGCTTCACCTCGATCCGTGCGACCGGCCAGGTGTCGGCCCATGACCATGGCTTCACCAGCTCGCCCGTCGCAACGCTTCTGTCGAACGCGCGCTCCAGCAATACCTGCGCCAGCCACGCCTTGGCGTGGATGTAGGCGCCATCGCCGAGCAGGATGACGCCGACGAGCGCCAGAACCAGGGGGGAGATGAAGCGGGGCATTGGTTCCACCATCGTCATTGCGAGCGAAGCGAAGCAATCCAGAGTCTTTCCGCGGAGGCAGTCTGGATTGCTTCGCTGCGCTCGCAATGACGGCAAGAAAAAGGCGCGCGCGGCTGTTGGTGTGGGACGGGCAGCCGCGCGCGCTGAAGTAGAGGAGCTCGGGGGGCTCCTCTCTCAAGCGACATCAGTGAGCAAGGGTTGACGTCGGTTGAACACGAACAGGATCAGGGCGAGCACGATCAGGATCAGCCCCGCGATCATTTTCAGCTCAGCCGAGGTTGCGGTCTTGGGCAGACGGATCGCATCGGGTGCCGCGGGCGTCGGCCTCCTCGCGGCCCGCGGGTCGCGCGCATCGGCATGGCGTTCGCGCAATTGCGCAGGCAGCTGCGGCCGTTCGCCGAACACCTTCTCGAAATCCCAGCCGGCCGGCAGGTTGATCGGCAATTCGCTGAGCTTGAGCGGCTCGCCTTCGGGGCGGCTCGGCGTCTTGTCGACGGCGACAAGGCTGGTCAAGCGCGTGACGATCTGATGGTCGAGCGCCAGCGCCAGGATCGCCTTGTCGGCCTCTTCCGGCGTCAGCTCGCGCATGGTGCGCGCCACCTCTGCATCGCCGATCTTGCGCTGGGCCCAGAGTTTCGACAGGCCCTTGCCTTCGGCCGCGTTTTGCAGCGGCAGCGTCACCGACCACGGGCGGTCGCCGACGCGTCCCTTGATCTCGAGCGAGCCCGCGAGCTTGTCGAGCCTCGCCGCCAGCACCAGCGGCTCGTCGCGATAGACATCGGGAATGATCGCCGGGGTGACGTCGGCCTTCGCTGCGGAGAACTTCGCGCTGAGGCCGGTCACCGCCGGGTTCTCCAGCTTGGCGAACAGGCCGCGCATGCGCTCCTCGACCTGCTCGACGGAGCCGATATGGGTGAAGGCGCCGCGGCCCAGCTCGGCAGCGCGCGTCATCAGATAGGTGTTGGGCGCGGATCCGATGCCGACCATGAACACGCGCGAACGCCCGCGCATTGCCGTGATCGTCTCGAACAATTGCTGCTCGTTGCCGATCGCGCCGTCGGTCAGGAACACGACCTGGCGAACCATGTTCGTATCGCCGAGCTTGTCGGTCAGCGCGGCGCGCATCGCCGGCACCATCTCGGTGCCGCCGCGCGCCTGCAAGGCGCTGACGAACGGGGTGGCTTCACCGACATGCGCTGCGTCCGCCGGGACGGAGGTCGGAAAAAGCACGTCCATGGTGTCGTCGAAACGGATGACGTTGAAGCGGTCACTGGGCTGGAGGCGGCCGAGCGCGTAGGTCAGGCTGGCTTTGGCCTGGACGATCGAGGTGCCGCCCATCGAACCGGAATTGTCGATCACGAACACGACCTCGCGCGGCAGCGGCTTCTGCGTCGCCTGCTCGGCGGTGGGCGGTGTGACGAAGGCGAGCAGATAATCGGCATCGCCGACATGCTCGCGGAACAGGCCGACTGACGGTGCCTTCTCCGCTATCGGCTTCCAGGTCAGCTCGAAATCGCGGTCGGCGGGCACGGCGCCATCGGCGAGCGTGACCACGCGCGTCGCGTTGTCCGGGCTCTCGATCCTGACGTTATGGTGATGGCTCTTGACCTCGCCGAGCGCAAAGCCAGCCTTCAGGCGCACCGTGATGCTGGTTGGGTTGACCGGCGCGTTCTTGGCGGGTTCCGCTACCGGCGGCGAGATGCGGTCGCGGTCCGGTACCGGGTCCGACGTCGTCGCACCCCAACCGGAGCCGTCCTTGCGGAAGTCGACGCTCTGGACGATCGGCGCCGGATTGTAGCGCGGGCCGACCACCAGCGGCAGGCGCAGCGAATATTCATTTCCGGATTGGTGCACCGGCTCTTGGTACTCGATCTGCACCAGCACGGTTTCGCCGGGGCCGATATTGGCGACCGAGTTGGTGAAGATGTTCGGCCGCTCCTGCTCGGTGAGCGCGGCCTTCTGGCCGGCGCGGCGCGCCTCTTCGTAGATCACACGCGCCTGCTGCCGCTCCTTGATGTCGCCGACGATGACTCGGCCGCCGACCACCATCTTCAGCGTATCGACGGCGCCGCCAGTGGGGAGCGGATACACATAGGTCGCCTCGACCCAGTCCTTGGTCGGGTTGCGGAAGACCTGCGTGACCCTGGCGCGCAGCGTCGGGCCTGATACCGTGACGTCGACATCGATGCCGAGGCGGATCGCCTCCGTGTAGGCTCCGTCCTCTTTCAGAAGGAGTGTGCCGGACCGGGCATCGCCGGGCTGGAGCAGGCTGGTCTGCTCTGATGTCGCCGACCAGCCCGGCGTGAAGCTCACCAGCAAGGTCACGAAGGCGACGAGCATCACTGCGATGCCTTGAACGAGAAGAAACAGTCCGAGCTTGATCAGTCGGCCCAGCATGGGGTGTTCGTCACTGTCGGCTGCGTCGTAGGTGTCCATTTGGCCTGCTCCCGAAGGATGTTTCACGGCCTGGAGCATCGGCCGGGCGAGGCTGATTTCGCGAGCAGAATGATCAGCAATGTTCCGCCGTGGCCGTCCGGGGTGGCCGTCGCCGAGGCTGCCATGTGCGGTTTTGTGCTGACTTGTCCGCCCTGCTAGAATGACCGCTCTGGAGCAGGGTTGACGATGCAGACGCAGGATAAACTCACCGACAAGCAGCTTTCGGACGAGCAGAGCCGAGAAATCGCAGAGACCATTCGCGAGGAGCTGGCCAGGCGCCGGATCTCGCGGCAGGCGCTGGCCGAGCAGGCCAAGCTCAGTCTGTCCACGCTGGAGAAGGTGCTCGGTGGCCGCCGGCCGTTCACACTCGCGACAACCGTGCGGCTGGAGCAGGCGCTGGGCGTGTCGCTGCGCAAGAACTCCGTTGCAGTGGCGCCTCCGGCAGCAAGCGATGTCGCGCCCGACAGCCTCGGTTCCTACTCGCATCGGGCGGTGACCTGGCTGGAAGACGTCTACATCACGCTGCGGCCGTCTTTCGGCGATAAGGACGCGATCTTCGCCTATCGCACCGAGATCGTCTGGGAGCCGAAGGTCTCTTCACTGGTTTTCCGTGAGGGCGAGCGGACCGATGCCGCCTATGAGCACACCGGCGAAGTCGCGGTCCCGCATCAGTCCGGCTTCATCTACCTCGTCATCATCAAGCACGGCCAGCATCGCGTGATCACGGTGTCGCGGCCGACGGTCGCCGGTGAGATGTACGGCATCATCTCGACGCTCCGCGCCGGCGCAGGTTCGCAGTTGACGCCGATCGCCGCGCCGATCGCCTATGTGCCGCTGAGCAACATTCCGCAACCGTCTTTGGGGCGGATCGCGCCCGGCGATGCCAACCATGCACTCTATCGCAGTCATCTGCGCCGCACGGTCGACGAGTCGTTCGCGTTGTTCCTGCCGGGATAGTTTGTCTCGGCGGCAAGCGTGCAAAAAAAAATAGCGGCCAGTCGGCCGCTATTTCGTCGAGGTTAGCGCAGTCGTCGCGGGCTAGCCGCCCGCTTCGGCGCTAATGATGTCGCCGAACAGGTCCCATTTGCCGCCCTTGAACTGCATCATCTTGAGCTGCTCGATCGGGGCGAAGTCATTGGGCCCGGTATTGATCGTAATTCCGGGAATCAGCGTGTCGGGCGCGAAGCCCTTCAGGTTTGCGGCCTGTTTTATCACGTTTTCCCGGGTCAGTTCGTCGCCGCACTGCTTGAGAGTCTGAACCAGGGTCTGGGCCGCGGCATAGCCATAGACGAGATTGGTATCGGTCACATCGGCGCCGGGCATGTATTTGTTCACGAAGGCCATGAACTTCTTCATCCCCTCGTCGTCCTTCCACTGCGGGTCGGCAGCGTCCTTCAGATAGCCCGCGGAGAGCACGCCTTCGGACGCCTGCAGGCCGGCCGGCTGCATCACCGCGCCGATCGAGATCGACACGTCGGTCATCACCTGCATCGGTTTCCATTCGAGCTCGGCGATCTTCTTGATCGCCTGCGCCGCGAACTTGGGCGTCGCGATGTTGACGAAGACATTGGCGCCGGTGCCTTTCAGCTTGACGATGTGGGAATCGATCGAAGGCTCGGTGGTCTCGTAGCTCTCTTCAGCGACGATGAGCGAAGACGCCTTGTCGCCGAAGATCTCCTTGATGCCGGCAACGTAGTCCTTGCCGAAATCATCATTGGCATAGAAGATCGCGACCTTGGCGTCGGGCTTCGCCTTCATGATGTATTTCGCGAAAATCCGCGCCTCGACCCGGTAGCTGGGCTGGAAGCCCATGGTCCAGGGAAAACCTTTCGGATCGTTCCACTTGCTGGCACCGGTGGCGAGGAAGAGCTGCGGCACCTTCTTCGCGTTGTGATATTTCTGCACGGCGGTCTGGGTCGGCGTGCCCAGCGCGTTGAACACCAGGAACACCTCGTCGCTCTCGATCAGCTTGCGGACCTGCTCGACGGTCTTCGGCGGGGAATACCCGTCGTCATAGGAAATGAAGTTGATCTTGCGGCCGTTGATGCCGCCCTGCTCGTTGATCATCTTGAAATAGGCGTCCTCGGTCTTGCCGATGATGCCGTAGGCGGAGGCCGGACCGGAATAGGCCTCGACATTGCCGATCTTGATCTCGGTGTCGCTGGCGCCGGTGTCGTATTTCTTCTGCGCATAGGCGCCCTGGGCCGTGAACAATGTCAATGCTGTTGCTGCGGCAAGCAGGGAGAGTTTCCTGTTCATGAAAATTCCTTGGGGTTCTTCTGGGTTGGAGCAGGCACGTCGAAAAAGAAAAGCGCCCGCGAGAGGGGCGCTTTGATCAGGCGTTGGCGACTTTCGTGTCGACTTCGGAAGCCACCGAGAAGTCCTTGCGCAGGGTCGGCTTGTGGATCTTGCCGGTGGCATTGCGCGGCAGCGCATCGACGAAGCGGACCTGGCGCGGGCATTTGAAGCGCGCGAGGTTGGCCGCGCAATGTGCGAAGACATCGGCCTCGGTCAGCCTTTGACCCGGCTTCACCGCGACGATGGCGAGGCCCACCTCGCCCCATTGCGCGTCGGGAATGCCGATCACCGCGGCCTCTGCGATCGCCGTGAGCTGGTGCAGGACATTCTCGACCTCGGCCGGATAGACGTTCTCACCGCCGGAGATGTACATGTCCTTCCAGCGGTCGACGATGTAGTAGAAGCCTTCCTCGTCGACGCGCGTTGCGTCGCCCGTGTGCAGCCAGCCGTCGGTGAAGGAGGATTTGTTCGCCTCCGGCCTGTTCCAATAGCCGGGCGTGATATTCGGTCCCTTCACCCAGAGCTCACCAAGCTCGCCGACATCGGCATCGCTGCCGTCGGGCCGCACGATGCGGACATCGGTGTGGAGCACCGGCTTGCCGGCGGAGCCCGCTTTGCGCGCTGCGTCTTCGCGGTCGAGCACCAGCACGGCCGGCGAAGTCTCGGTCATGCCGTAGCCCTGCTGGAGCGCGACGCCGCGCGCTTCCCACACCTTGAGCAGCGGCACCGGCATCGGTGCGCCGCCGACGCCGCCGACGATCAGCCGGGCCAAATCGGTGGTCGAGAAGGCCGGATGTTGCGCCATGAACTGATAGATCGCGGGCACGCCGAAGAACACGTTGATGCCCTGTGCGGGATCGTTGATCAGGCCGAGTGCCGTGCCGGGATCGAAGGCGCGCATGATCATCACGGTGCCGCCGGCATGCAGCACCGGATTGGTGTAGCAATTCAGCCCGCCGGTGTGGAAAAGCGGCAGCACCGTGAGCAGCACCGAGGACGGCCCGATGCAGGCCGGGCCGCCGAGATTGACGCAATTCCAGAAGGTCATTCCGTGCGTGATGGTCGCGCCCTTTGGATGGCCCGTGGTGCCAGAGGTGTACATGATGGTCGAGACGTCATCGAGCGTGACTTCCTCGATGGCCTCGAGCGGCTTGGCAGCGGCGATGCCGGCCTCATAGGCGCCGCCGGAGCCGAGCAGCAAGCTGGTTGCGACGCCGCAGAGCTTTGCGACGCTAAGCGCCGTCTCGGCGAGATCGGCGTCGTGGATCATCACCTTCGGCGCGCAGTCGCCGGTGATGAACTGGAGCTCGGGGACGGTGAGGCGGGTGTTCAGCGGCACGAAAATGGCACCGAGCCGCCCGCAGGCGAACTGCACCTCCAGCGTATCGGTCGTGTTCAGAGCCAGCACCGCGACGCGGTCGCCGCGCGAGACTTTCAGCGAGTGGCGCAGGAAGGAGGCAAGGCGCGAGACGCGGGCGTCGAGCTGCAAATACGTGAAGCGGCGCTCGCTCGCGAGGTCGATGACCGCGACCTTGCCGGGCGTGCGTCGGGCATGATGAGCGATCCAGTCGTAGTAACGAACGGCCAAAAATCCCTCCCTCGGCGGTCTTGTGCCGCCTGCAGTTTATTGCCGTGCACCATGCCCGGCGTGGCCCCGTGAGGCCAGCCGGAGTTTTGTGCATCGACGTTTTTTTTTGTTTCGGAGTTGGCCCGCGAGGGGCGAAAATCGTCTTGCGTTGAGTTGCTAGGCCGTGGCCTACGGCGGAGCCGTTCCCCCAGCCAGCCACTCCGCGCAAGTGAGCCGCTCATGTTCCGGCCATGGTGGACGAGACGAATCCGTCTGTGAGGCGAGAGTGCGATGAAGAGCCCGTTCTATACCGCCGAGCACGATGCCTTCCGCGACGTGATGCGCCGCTTCGTCGAGAAGGAGATCGCCCCTTTCGCCCATGAATGGGATGAGGCCGGCGAATTCCCCCGCGCGCTCTATCGCAAGGCGGCCGAGATCGGTCTGTTGGGCCTGGGATTCCCCGAGGAATATGGTGGGATCGCCGCCGACCAGTTCATGAAGATCGTGGCGAGCCAGGAGCTGGCGCGGGCCGGCGCCGGCGGCGTCAGCGCAAGCCTGATGAGCCACACCATCGGCTCGCCGCCGATCGCGCGGGCGGCACGCCCCGAGGTCAAGGCTCGGGTGCTGCCGCAAGTGCTGTCAGGGGAGAAGATCTCCGCACTGGCGATCACCGAGCCGGGCGGAGGGTCGGACGTCGCGAGCCTCCGAACCAGGGCGCGGCGTGACGGGGATCACTACGTCGTGAGCGGCGAGAAGACCTTCATCACCTCGGGCGTGCGCGCCGATTATCTGACCGTTGCGGTGCGCACCGGCGGCGAGGGCGCCGGCGGCGTCAGCCTGCTCTTGATCGAGGGGGATACGCCCGGCCTGTCCCGGACGAAGCTCAAAAAGATGGGCTGGTGGGCTTCCGACACCGCGACGCTGCATTTCGACGATTGCCGCGTGCCGGTCGAGAACCTGATCGGTGAGGAGGGTCAGGGCTTCAAGATCATCATGCAAAACTTCAACAGCGAGCGCATGGGCATGGCCGCAGGCTGCACGGCCTTCGCCCGGGTCTGTCTCGACGAGGCGGTCGCCTATGCCAAGGAGCGCAAGACGTTCGGCAAGCCGCTGGCCCAGCACCAGGTCATCCGCCACAAGATCGTCGACATGGCGCAGAAAGTCGCCGCGTCGCAAGCGATGCTGGAGATGCTGGCCTGGCGGCTGGAGCAGGGCGAGAGCCCGGTCGCCGAAATCTGCATGATGAAGAACCAGGCGACGCAGACCATGGCATTCTGCGCCTCCGAAGCCGTGCAGATCTTCGGCGGCGCCGGCTTCATGCGCGGCATCAAGGCCGAACGCATCTACCGCGAGGTCAAGGTCAACGCCATCGGCGGAGGCACCGAGGAGATCATGAAGGATCTGGCCAGCCGGCAGATGGGGTTGTGACGGCTCTCTCCTTGCGTCATTCCGGGGCGCGAGCGAAGCGGAGCGAGCCCGGAATCCATACTCACGATCGTGGTTATGGATTCCGGGCCCGCGCCAAGAGGCGCGTCCCGGAATTACGAGGCTGAGAGATACATGCTGTTTACGGCCGACCACGACGAGATCCGACGCTCCTTACAGAAATTCATCGCCAACGAGATTAATCCTCATGTCGATGAATGGGAGAAGGCCGACATCTTCCCGGCACATGAGCTGTTCAAGAAGATGGGCAGTCTCGGCTTTCTCGGCCTGAACAAGCCGGTCGAGTTCGGCGGCTCGGGCCTCGACTACTCGTACGCGTTGATGATGGCGGAAGAGCTCGGGGCCATCACCTGCGGCGGCGTGCCGATGGCGATCGGGGTGCAGACCGACATGGCGACGCCGGCGCTGGCGCGATTCGGCTCGGACGACGTGCGGCGCGAGTTTCTGGCCCCCTCGATCGCGGGCGATTACGTCGCCTGCATCGGCGTCTCGGAACCCGGCGCCGGATCGGACGTCGCTTCGATCAAGACCAGTGCGTGCTCGGACGGCGACGATTACGTCATCAATGGCGGCAAGATGTGGATCACCAACGGTACCCAGGCCGACTGGATCTGCCTGCTCGCCAACACCGGCGAGGGGCAGGTTCATCGCAACAAATCGCTGATCTGCGTGCCCATGAAAAGCAAGGGCGTCACCGTCGCCCGCAAGCTCGACAAGCTGGGTATGCGTTCCTCGGACACCGCGCAGATCTTCTTTGACAATGTTCGCGTGCCCAAGCGCAACCGGATCGGGGATGAGGGCAAGGGCTTCACCTACCAGATGATCCAGTTCCAGGAGGAGCGGCTCTGGGGCGCGGCCGCCTGCCTCAAGGCGCATGAATACATCATCAACGAGACCATCGAATACACGCGCAACCGAAAGGCCTTCGGCCAGAGCATCCTCGACAACCAGGTCGTGCACTTCAAGCTCGCGGAGATGCAGACCGAGGTCGAGCTGCTGCGCGCGCTGATCTATCGCGCCGCAGAGGCGCTGGTGGCGGGCGAGGACGTGACGAGGCTCGCGACCATGGCCAAGCTGAAGGCCGGCCGGCTCGGCCGCGAGCTGACCGACGCCTGCTTGCAATATTGGGGCGGAATGGGCTTTACCAACGAGACGCCGGTCAGCCGCGCCTATCGCGACAGCCGCCTGACCTCGATCGGCGGTGGCGCCGACGAGGTCATGCTGACGGTGCTGTGCAAGATGATGGGCACGCTGCCCGGCAGCAAGAAAGTTTGAGCATGATCTTTTCGGAAAACCGCTGCACACTTTTCCGGATCATGCTCTAGCAGGCTGTTGAAGAAGTCGGTAGCGAAGCGTTTCGTGTCGTGATTCTCTAGGATCAGGATTTAACTAGGGGGCGCGATGCGTGGGAGTGACGAACGGTCCGGCTCGCTTTTCAGTTATGTAGACTTGGAGGCTCGGGTTCGCGTCGACCACCC
>NZ_LGHL01000135.1 GCF_001908205.1 Bradyrhizobium sp. NAS80.1 | reverse complement strand
AGGTCGCATCGATCGACTTGACCAATGGCCAACCTGTCAGTGATGTGTCCGAACAGGTGTCAGCGATGTCTCCGGGCTAAACACTTGTCCCGGGCATCCACGTTCTCGTGCTCGCGAAAAAAAGACGTGGATGGCCGGGGCAAGCCCGGCCATGACGACAAGCGCGCGTCAGTTCCGGTCTTCCGGCAGCGTCGGCAACGGCGACACCTCGATACCCTCGTCGATCAGCGACTTCGCCTCTTCGGGCGAGGCCTCGCCGTAGATCGGGCGGTGCTCCTTGTCGCCGTAATGCATCGCGCGGGCTTCGTTCGCAAAACGCTCGCCGACATTGTCGGCGTTCTTGACGATGTGGTCGCGCAATTCCTTGAGCTTGGCGCGCAGTTCGCGCTCCTGCGCCATCATCAGCGAGGTCGATCCTGACGGCGCAGCCTCGGCCGCGGCGGTCGTGGCCGGCTCCGGCGGCGGCGTTGCGCGTCCGCGGCCCTTCTTGCCGGCGATGCGCGGGGTCATGATCGCCTTGTCGACCTTGGCCGAACCGCAGATCGGGCAGGTCACGAGCTTGCGCTTCACCTGCGAATCATAAGCCGACGAGCTCTGGAACCAGCTCTCGAATTCGTGGTCGTGGTCGCAGCGGAGCGCGTAACGGATCATGCGGATCCCCGTACGAGTTGCAGATGGTCCGGCCCCGCCTTGGGGTCGGCGACGCCGAAGCGGCGGCCGTGCTGGAGCGAGGGGATCGCGCGTCGCGCCGTCTCGACCTTGGCCGGATCGATCTTGGCCATGATGAGGCCGGGCTCGACATCGCCCTCGGCGAGGATCTCGCCCCATGGATCGATGATCAGCGAATGGCCATAGGTCTCGCGCTTGTTCTCGTGCAGGCCGGCCTGCGCCGCGGCGAACACGAAGCAACCGGTCTCGATCGCGCGCGCGCGCAGCAGAACGTGCCAATGCGCCTCGCCGGTCTTGCGGGTGAACGCCGATGGCACCGTGAGGAAGGACGCACCGCTCTCGGCCAGCGCGCGGTAGAGCGCAGGGAAGCGCACGTCGTAGCAGATTGTCAGGCCGACGCGGCCCCACGGCAGGTCGGAGATAACAGCCGTCTCGCCCGGTTGGTAATTGGCGGACTCGCGATAGCTCTCGCCGTCCGGCAGCTCGATGTCGAACATGTGGATCTTGTCGTAGCTCGCGAGCACATCGCCCTCGGGCCCGATCAGGAAGGAGCGGTTGACCGCCTTCTCCGGCGAGAAGCGCAGCGCCAGCGAGCCGACATGGATATGAATCCCGAGTTCCGCCGCGAGCGCCCTGTATGCCTTCAGCGACTTGTCGTCCTCTTCGCTCTGCAGATGCTCGAACAGCGCCTTGCGGTTGAGCTGCATCATGTTGCTGACTTCGGGCGTCTGCACGTATTCGGCACCATTTGCCGCAGCCTGCCGGATCAGCCTGGTGGCCTGCTCGAGGCTCGGCTCTGGCATCAGGCCGGTGCGCATCTGCACCATGGCGGCGGTGAAGGTCCGATTCTCGCTCATGATACGGCCTTCACGCTTCCAAGCATGCCATCGAGCTTGCCTTCGCGGTCGAGGGCATAGAGGTCGTCGCAGCCGCCGACATGGCTTCCGCCGATCCAGATCTGCGGGAAGGTCGAGCCTTCGCCGGCGCGGTCGTACATCTCTGCGCGCCAGGACGGGTTCTTGGCGATATCGAACTCCGTGAAGGTCGCCTTCTTGCGGGTGAGCAGCGATTTGGCGGCGGAACAATAGCCACAGCCCGGCCTCGTGTAGATCTCGACAGCAGCGGTCATGTTCTCTGGCGCTCTCATGTCATGAATTCATTGAATTATATGGGACGGGGGCCGTTCTCGACAACCCGGGCGAATACCAGCACGTCGACCTGGGCCGCCCTGGCGCGGAGCAAGGCCCGCGCGCAGGCATCAAGCGTCGCGCCTGAGGTCAGGACATCGTCGATCAGGACGATCCGGCAGCCCTGGACCTCGGTCTGACGGTCGGGGGATACCTGGAATGCGCCCTGCACATTGGTGGCGCGCTGAGCCCGCGACAGGCCGATCTGCTGCTCGGTGGCGCGCACCCGGCGCAGCACCTCGCCTCGTACCTTCACCCCACTCTGCCGCTCGATGACGCGCGCCAGCGCGCCGGACTGGTTGTAGCGGCGGCGCCAGGCCCTTCGCCAATGCAGGGGAACGGGAATCAGCATGTCGGCGCCGGTGAGCAGCTCGCCGCCCGCGCGGGCCATCCAGCGGCCCATGGCCGGCGCGAGATCAGTACGGTCCTGGTATTTCAGCGCATGCACCAGCGTTCGCGCGACGTCGTCATAGCGTACCGCTGCGCGCGCCCGCTGGTAGGCCGGCGGGCTCGCGATTGCCTCCATCGACAGCATGTCGGGACCAGGATCATAGACGAAGGGAATGCCGAGCCGCGGGCAATAGGGCCGTTCGATGAACGACAGCCGCGCCCAGCAGGCCGCGCAAACGCCCTCGCCATCGACCGGCTCGCGGCAGGACACGCACAGCGTCGGTAGCGCAATGTCGAGCGCGAGCCGGGCTGCCCTCGTCAGGACATGACGGCCAGCCGTCCATACAGCCCGCAGCGGCGCGGCGATGGAGCGGGCACGGGCGCTTTCAGCTTCCATTGGGAGAGGCTAGCGTTCCACGGCAATCCGCTCAAGCCACGCTCTCGTGCCCCGGACGCAGCGCAGCGCTACTTCGGCGGTGCGCTGCAGAGCCGGGGCCCATCTCACCGCATCGTACGGTGTTGCTTTCTGGGTCCTGACTCTGCGCAGCAGCGCCGTAGCGTGTCGAAGACGCGCATGAACGCGCTTTTGGAAGCGCTGCAGCGCGTCCGGGACACGAGAGAGGAGATTGCAATAGCCGGCATGATCGGCGTAACCAGCGGCATGGCTCAGAACGTGCAAACCCCGCCCGCCCTGTTCGATCGCGCATTGCTGCATGCGCGGCAGCAACGGGCACGTGCGCAGGGCGAGGTCACCTTCCTGCTCGATCGCGTCGCCGAGGACATGTCCGACCGGCTGGCCGCGGTGATGCGGGAGTTTCACGTACCTGTTGATCTCTGGACCCCCGGCGACGGCCTCGCGGAGTTGGGTGCGCGACTGCCTTCCATCCAGCGAATCGCGCTCGATGTGGTCGGCGATGAGAAGTTACCCCTCGCACCCGAAAGCCTCGACCTCGTCGTCTCGGCGCTGGCGCTGCAATTCGTCAACGACCTGCCGGGCGTGCTCGCGCAAATCCGTCGCGCGCTGAGACCGGACGGGCTGCTGCTCGCCGCGATGATCGGCGGCGACAGCCTGACCGAGCTGCGCCAGGCCTTCGCCGCGGCCGAAGCCGAATGCGAGGGCGGCGTTTCGCCGCGCGTGGCGCCGTTCGCTGATCTGCGTGACATCGGCGCGCTGCTGCAGCGGGCAGGCTTCGCGCTACCGGTCACCGACGTCGATCGCGTCGTGGTGCGCTACGCCAACGCCTTCGCGCTGATGCAGGATCTCCGCCGCATGGGCGCGGCCAATGTGCTGATCGAGCGGCGCCGCACACCGAGCCGGCGCGCAACGCTGCTGCGGATGGCCGAAATCTACGCCGAACGCTTCGCCGACGCCGATGGCCGCATCCGCGCCACCTTTGACATCATCTGGCTCTCCGGCTGGGCGCCGCATGCAAGCCAGCAGCAGCCGCTGAAGCCGGGGTCGGCCAAGGCGAGCCTGGCGGAGGCGGTGAAGAAGATTAAGCGGGACTAGCGTGTCCCGGACGCGGCGCAGCACCTTGGTGATGCGCCGCAGAGCCGGGACCCAGTTCTGAGGCTCCTGGGCCCCGGCTTTGCGGCGCACCGCATAGCGTGTCCAAGACGCGCGTAAACGCGCTTATGGCGCTGCGCTGCGTCCGGGGCACGGAAACCTCACATCAGCAAATCAATCAGATGCGGGATCAGCGGAATGTCCGCGGGCGGCATCGGATAGTCGCGCAGCTTGTTGGCGCGGACCCAGGCGAGGGTCTGGCCTTCGCGCGGGGTGACCTGACCACCCCAGCGCCGGCAGATGTAGAGCGGCATCAAGAGATGAAACGTCTCGTAGCCGTAGCTCGCGAAGGTCAGCGGGGCCAGGCACGGCTCGGCGACGGTAATGCCGAGCTCCTCGGAGAGCTCGCGGATCAAGCTCTGCTCCGGCCGCTCGCCAGCCTCGAGCTTGCCGCCGGGAAATTCCCAGAGGCCGGCCAAGTTCTTGCCCTCGGGGCGCTGTGCGATCAGAACGCGCTTGTCGGCGTCTACAAGCGCGCACGCCACCACCAGTGTCAGTTTGAGATTGGCCATGCCTGAAATGTCGCTCGCTGAAGATGACCCGCAACGGTTCGTTAACCCCGTTTCGGCCCGTGTTTCTGAGATCTCCATAAGTCATATTTAATTGACGGTTCCTAGGGTCGAAACGGTCAAAACTACTCCGGGCCCGATCCATGCGCGCTACGTTTCGCACCTTCGTCCGCCGGTTCGTCCGCGACCGGCGCGGCAATATCGCGGTGATCTTCGCACTCTGCTGCGTTCCCCTGATCACGGTGGTCGGCTGCGCGGTCGATTACGCCCGCGCGACGCAGATGCAGTCCAAGCTTCAGGCCGCGGCCGATGCGGCCAGTGTCGGCTCGGTCGCGAAGGCGTCGCCGGCGTTTGCCGCGGCGGGCTCGATGACCTCGGACGGTCCGATCCCCGTCGGCGTCACCGATGCCCAGAACATTTTCAATGCCAACGTTGCCAACCTGACCGGCTATACGCTGGGCAGCGTCACGCCGACCGTGGTCAAGACCGGTTCGACGGTCGTCTCGACCGTTACGTTCAGCGGCACCATCAACACCATGTTCCTCGGTGTGATCGGCAAGACCGCGCTGACAGTGACCGGCTCGTCGACCTCCACGGCCACCATGCCGCTCTATGTCGACTTCTACCTCCTGATGGACAATTCGCCGTCGATGGGCGTGGCGGCGACGCCGACGGACGTCAGTACGATGGTCGCCAACACGTCCGACAAATGCGCCTTCGCCTGCCACGACTACAACGACGCCAACAACTACTACAATCTCGCCAAGAAGCTCGGCGTGACGACGCGGATTGACGTGCTGCGCAGCGCGACCCAATCGCTGATGGACACGGCCGCGGCCACGGAGACCTATTCGAACCAGTTCCGCATGGCGATCTACGATTTCGGCGCATCGTCGAAGACCATCGGCCTGCGCGCGCTGTTCTCGCTGTCGGCGAGCCTGTCGAGCGCCAAGACGGCGGCCGGCGGCATCGACCTGATGGGTGTCTATGGCAACAATGATGCCTACACCGCCGACAAGGACACGCCGTTCAGCACGGTCTTTCCGGCGATCAACAACGTGATCAGTGCGCCCGGAGCCGGGACGCCGGCGTCGCCGATGAAATATCTGTTCTTCGTCTCGGACGGCGTCGCCGACGAGTCCAACACTGGCTGCGCCAAGCCGACGGTGAGCGGCGGGCGCTGCCAGTCGCCGATCAACGTCTCGCTCTGCACCACTATCAAGAACCGCGGCATCAAGATTGCGGTGCTCTACACCACCTATCTGCAACTCCCGACCAATTCCTGGTACATGAAGTACATCGACCCCTTCAACAAGGGACCGTTCGGGCCGTCGCCGAACAGCGAGATCGCGCAGAACATGCAGAGCTGCGCTTCGCCCGGACTGTATTTCGAGGTGAGCCCGACACAGGGCATCTCGGAAGCGATGAATGCGCTGTTCAGGAAGGCAGTCGCGGACGCGCGGATCTCGGGGTGAGGTTAGTTTCACCTCTCCCAGCTTGCGGGGAGAGGTCGGATTGCGAAGCAATCCGGGTGAGGGGGTACAGGTCCCGCGGCAATCTCACTCGTGGAGAGAAGCCCCTCACCCCAACCCTCTCCCCGTAAGAACGGGGAGAGGGAGAAGACTCAAGACCTGTAATCCCCGTTGATCGCGACATACTCCTTGGTGAGGTCGCAGGTCAGCACGCGGTCGCGGCCCTTGCCGAGGCCGAGAGAGACCTTGATCGCGATTTCCGGCGCCTTCATCGCCTCCGACACTTGCGCCTCGTCATAGGACGGATCGCGCGCGCCGTTCTTGGCGACGCGGATGCCGTTGAAGGAGATCGAGAGCTTGTCGCGATCGGCCGGCTCGCCGGCCTTGCCGACCGCCATCACCACGCGGCCCCAATTGGCGTCCTCGCCCGCGATTGCGGTCTTCACCAGTGGCGAGTTGGCGATCGACATCGCGATCTTGCGCGCCGACGCCTTGGTCTTGGCCCCCTCGACCGTGATCTCGACCAGCTTGCGCGCGCCTTCGCCATCGCGGGCGACCTGCTCGGAGAGGTTGGCGAGCACCTGGTTGAATGCCTTGACGAACGCCTTCAGGCGCGGATCGCTGGCGCGGCTGATCTTTGGCGCGCCATGCTCGGCGGCGGCGCCCGTCGCGAAGGCGAGCAGGGTATCCGAAGTCGAGGTGTCACCATCGATGGTCACCGCGTTGAAAGTGTCCTCGACACCGCTCTTGAGCAGCGCCTGGAGCGCGGCGGGCGCGATCGGCGCGTCGGTGAAGATGAAGGACAGCATCGTCGCCATGTCGGGGGCGATCATGCCGGCGCCCTTGGCCATGCCGTTGATGGTGACCTTGGCCTTGCCGAGCTTGACGGTCGCGGTCGCGACCTTCGGGAAGGTGTCGGTGGTCATGATCGCCTTGGCCGCGGCGAGATAATCGCCGGGCTCGGCGGCCTCGGCCAGCCGGCCGAGCACGCCGTCGAACTTGGTCGCGTCCAGCGGCTCGCCGATCACGCCGGTCGAAGCCAGGAAGATTTCGCCCTCGCTGCACCCGACGGCCTTGGCCGCGATCTTCGCGGTTAGTGCGGTGGAGGCGCGGCCGGTCTTGCCGGTGAAGGCATTGGCATTGCCGGAATTGACCACCAGCGCGCGGGCCTTGCCGCCCTTCAGCTTGGCGCGGCACCATTCCACCGGGGCGGAGGGGCATTTCGACCGGGTGAAGACGCCGGCAACAGTGGTTCCCTTGTCCATCACCGCCAGCAGCACGTCGGTGCGGTTCTTGTAGCGGATGCCGGCCTCGGCGGTCGCGAGACGGACGCCCGCGATGACGGGCATGTCGGGAACGTGTTTCGGGGCGAGCGGGGAGACGGTTGAGGACATCGCGGGGCGCCTTGATGGGGTCTGGACATGCAGATGGCCGGGCGATGCCCGGCCATTGCGATGCTCTAGATACTCTTGGCGTCAGCGAAGTGACAGCGAATTCTTACTTCTTCGCCGGGGGAGCCATCTTGCTGTCGGACGGCTTGGCCGCGTCGGCCGGCTTGGCGTCCGCCTTGGCATCGGGCTTGGCCGCATCAGCTGCCGGCTGGTCCAGGCGCTCGACCTTGGCCTCCGCGCGCAGCTTGGAGACATAGTCGGCCTGGGCCTTGCGGGTGACGTAGTTCTCGATCTGGGCCTTGACCTGCTCGAAGTCCGGCGCCTTGCGGTTGCGCTTTTCCTCGACCTTGATGATGTGCCAGCCGAACTGCGACTTCACGGGGTCGGAGATCTTGCCCGGCTCGAGCGAGAAGGCCACGGCCGAGAATTCCGGCACCATCTGCTCCTTGGTGAAGAAGCCGAGGTCGCCGCCATCGGCAGAGCCCGGATCCTTGGACTTCTTCTTGGCGAGCTCGGCGAAATCGGCGCCCTTGTCGAGCTCGGCCTTCACCGCCTTGGCATCGTCCTCGGTCTCGACCAGGATGTGGCGGGCGCGCACCTCCTGTTCGCCGGTGATCTGCTTGGAGGCCTCTTCATAGACCTTCTTCATGGCGTCGGGGGTGGTGGCGGCCTTGCCCTCGTTGGCGAGCAGGCTGTCCATCAGCAGGCGGTTACGGGCGAACGCCAGGCGCTTCTTGAACTCCTCGCTGTCGGCGACCTTCTTGTCCTCGGCAGCCTTGGAGACGATCTTCATGTCTATCAGGAAGGACAGGACGTTCTCGTCCTTGGTCGCCGGGTCCATCTGGGCGAGGCTCGGCCCGAGTTCTTCCTCGGCCATGGCGACGTCGCTCTTCTTGATTTCGACGCCATTGACCTTCGCCAGCACCGGATCGTCGGCCGCCCGGAGCGGGCCCGCGAAAGCCAGGGACAGCGCCAAAGCGAGGCAGCCAGCCAGGGCGGACGCATGGCGGAAACGCTGGCCGGTGGTTACCGGGAACGAGGTGGTCATGGAAAATCCTTTTGTTGAAGCAGGGGGCTGCTCGAGCGGGGCGGACACTCGCCCAATTCAGGGGGGCTTGGCAACGCGAAAAGTCTGTCAAAATGATGAATTAGCCGCAATGCGCCCGCCGTTGACAAGGCTAGGGGGCGGCCATATCTCTGACCCGTCGCGTCCATGGCGATGGCGTTTATTTTGCTGCGTTTTTGGCCGTTGAACCCTGACTTGCTCAATTCCCACCCATATGGCGGATGACCCCGCAGTCGGGCACTGGCACCACAAGGCGTCACGGTGAGTTGATAGGCAAGAAGGTGACAACCTCTTGGCTGCAACGCGGTTAATTCGCGAACACAGGAATTAGGCATGATCGGCGCGCTCGCCCGCAAGTTTTTCGGCTCCGCCAACGACCGGCGGGTGAAGGGATACCAGTCCCGCGTCAACGCGATCAACGCGCTGGAACCCGAGGTCTCGAAACTCTCCGACGAGGCGCTGAAAGCCCGGACCGCCGAGTTCAAGAAGCAGCTCGCCGAGGGCAAGACGCTCGACGACATCCTAGTGCCGGCCTTCGCCACCGTGCGCGAGGCCGCCAAGCGCACCCTCGGCCAGCGCCATTTCGACGTCCAGCTCATTGGCGGCATGGTGCTGCACGAGGGCGACATCTCCGAGATGAAGACCGGCGAAGGCAAGACGCTGGTCGCAACGCTTGCGGTCTACCTCAACGCGCTCGCCGGCAAGGGCGTCCACGTCGTCACCGTCAACGACTACCTCGCCCGCCGCGACTCCGGCTGGATGGGTCAGATCTACGGCTTCCTCGGCATGACCACCGGCGTGATCGTCCACGGGCTGGACGATGCCGAGCGCAAGGCGGCCTATGCCTGCGACATCACCTACGGCACCAACAACGAATACGGCTTCGACTACTTACGCGACAACATGAAGTACCGGCTCGAGGACATGGTCCAGCGGCCGCACTTCTTCGCCATCGTCGACGAGGTCGACTCCATCCTGATCGACGAAGCGCGCACGCCGCTGATCATCTCCGGTCCGCTAGACGACCGCTCCGACTTCTACAACACCATCGATTCGTTCATGCCCAAGCTCGACAAGTCCGACTACGAGGTCGACGAGAAGCAGCGCACGGTGACGCTGACCGAAGGCGGCATGGAGAGGATCGAGACGCTGCTGCGCGATGCCGGCCAGCTCAAGGGCGAGTCGCTCTACGACGTCGAGAACGTTTCCGTCGTGCACCACATCAACCAGGCCCTGCGCGCCCACACGCTGTTCACCCGCGACAAGGACTACATCGTCCGTGACGACGAGGTCGTCATCATCGACGAGTTCACCGGCCGCATGATGCCGGGCCGGCGCTATTCGGAAGGCCTGCACCAGGCTCTCGAAGCCAAGGAGCACGTCCAGGTCCAGCCCGAGAACCAGACGCTGGCCTCGATCACTTTCCAGAACTACTTCCGCATGTACGAGAAGCTTGCGGGCATGACCGGTACGGCCGCGACCGAAGCGGACGAATTGTTCGACATCTACAAGCTCGAGGTCGTGGAGATCCCGACCAATCTGCCGATCGCGCGCCTCGACGAGGACGACGAGGTCTACCGCACGCAGAAGGAAAAATACGCCGCCATTCTCGCCGAGATCGAGCGCGCCAACGCGCGGCTCCAGCCGGTCCTGGTCGGCACGGCGTCGATCGAGAAGTCGGAAGTGCTCGCCGAGTTCCTGAAGCAGAACGGCTACAAGCAGATCGATTTCGGCAAGGAGCACGCGCTCGACAAGCTCTATGCCGCCGCCCGCGCCGGCAAGCCGGCGAAGCTGTTCGCGGTGCTGAACGCGCGCTTCCACGAGCAGGAAGCCTACATCGTCGCGGAAGCCGGCGTGCCCGGCGCGATCACGATCGCGACCAACATGGCCGGCCGCGGCACCGACATCAAGCTCGGCGGCTCGATCGAAATGCGCGTCCAGCAGGAGACTGCGGGCATCGAGGACGAAGCCGAGAAAGCCAGGAAGATCGAGCAGATCAAGGCCGACATCGCGCACTTCCGCGATATCGTGCTCAAGGCCGAGGAAACCGTCGAGATCGAGCCGGCGAAGGGCTCAAAGCCCGCCAAGACCGTGACGAAGCCCGGCGGCCTCTACATCATGGGCTCCGAGCGTCACGAATCCCGCCGCATCGATAACCAGCTCCGCGGCCGTTCCGGCCGTCAGGGCGACCCCGGCCGCTCGAAGTTCTTCCTGTCGCTGGAAGACGATTTGATGCGCATCTTCGGCTCGGATCGTCTCGACAGCATGCTGCAGCGCCTCGGCCTGCAAGAGGGCGAGGCCATCATCCATCCCTGGATCAACAAGGCCTTGGAGAAGGCGCAGCAGAAGGTCGAGGCGCGCAACTTCGACATCCGCAAGAACCTCCTCAAGTTCGACAACGTCCAGAACGACCAGCGCAAGGTGATTTTCGACCAGCGCGTCGAGCTGATGAAGGACGAGAGCGTCGCCGAGACCGTCGCCGACATGCGCCACGCCTTCATCGACGACCTCGTCGCCAAGCACGTGCCCGAGCATGCCTATGCCGAGCAGTGGGACGTCGCGGGGCTCAAGGACGAATTGAAGCGCGTGCTCGATCTCGACCTGCCGGTTGACGAATGGGCCAAGGAAGAGGGCATCGCCGACGAGGAGTTGCTGACGCGTATCGAGAATCGCGCCGACGAGCACATGGCGGCGAAGGTCGCGCAATGGGGCCCCGACGTGATGCGTTACGTCGAGAAGACCATCCTGTTGCAGACGCTCGACCATCTCTGGCGCGAGCACCTGATCATGCTCGACCATCTGCGCCAGGTCATTGGCCTGCGCGGCTACGGCCAGCGCGATCCGTTGCAGGAGTACAAGACCGAAGCCTTCAACCTCTTCCAGGAGATGAGCGCGCATCTGCGTGAGGCCGTCACCGCGCAGCTGATGCGGGTCGAGATCGTCCCGCCGGAGCAGGAAGCCCCGCTGCTGCCCGCGATGGAAGCGCACAAGTTCGACCCGAACACCGGCGAAGACGAAATGGCCGTCGCCAACGTCTCGCTCGCCCCGCAGCACACCGACGCAGCCCTGCGCGATCCGAAGAACCCGGCAAGCTGGGGCAAGGTCGGCCGCAACGAGGACTGCCCGTGCGGCTCAGGGAAGAAGTACAAGCACTGCCACGGGCGGTATGCGTAGCAGCTAGCTTCGCAGATTAAGGCGCCACGTCAGCGCCTCATGCTGTCGTCGCCCGGCTAGACCGGGCGACCCACTACGCCGCAGCCTCTCCGCATCTCACAACCGTCTCTGGAATACAGGATCGCCCGAACAAGTCGGGCGATGACGTTCCGGTGCGTGGCACGCAACTCTTTCCACAGCATCGACATTGTGAAAGCCAGGACTCAGCAAGCGCCACCGCTCAATTCGAGCTGTCGATCAAGCTCTCCAGCAGCCGCTTCAATTCGCTCGTCGACTTGTCGCCGTAGCTTTCGAGGATGTGCTCTTCCTGATCCACTGCGAGCGAGTTGAGCCTCTTGCACAGCACCTTGCCGCGGTCTGAGATGAACATCAGGACCTTGCGGCGGTCGTTCGGGTCCTGCACGCGATAGACCAGCGTGTCGGAGACCATGCGGTCGATCATCTTGGTCAGCGTCGGATGGTTGAGCAGCACGGCGTCTGCAAGCTCGCCCATCGAATGGCCGTTGCCATCCGACAGCACTTTCAGGATACGCCACTGCTCGACAGGAACGCCTTCCTTGCTCAAGCGCAGTTCCAGCTGCCGGTTGATCTCCCGGTTGGCTTGCGCGAGCAGGTAAGCGAGGTGTTCGGTGATCGGGGAGTTTTCTTTCGACGGTTTTGCCACGGCTAAGACTTCGTCTTGACCCAAAATGAGTGAATGTCTTGCAATCAATGCTGCATCTATATGCACTTCAATTGTTGAATATTCAATATTTTCAAAATAGGATGATTGCCCAACAAAAGGGCGGATGCCGCGGCCGCCTGCTGAATGTGCTTTCAAGTCTGACCCCAGACAGGAGTTGGCGTGCGCGCGACGGTAAACTTCCCGGCTCACGGCGGTCCGGTGTTGCCGCCGTCCATGCTGCTCAGGAATCTGTCGTCATCGGCGGCTGATGGTGGCTTGTCGCCGAGCGATCATGCCTTCAGGCGGCGAGCCACGAACAAGCTCCGCATCGGCGGCTTCATTTGCTGTACCGGTTCACCCGGGGTCTGGGGTCCCTGCGCGACCAACAGTGCGCAGCTCGCGGTCGCCGAGATCAACAGGCGCGGCGGCATCCTCGGTCGCGAGATCGAGCTTTCGATCTACGACGCCGGCGGGCCGCTTGACGAGGTGTTGAACCAAGCCGACGAGGCGATCGCGTTCGATGAGGTCGATCTCATCGTCGGACTGCACACCAGCGCGGTCCGTGTCGGTTTGCGCGACGTCACCAGGCGTCATCGCATTCCCTACATCTATACGCCCGTCTACGAGGGGGGCGAGCGCACGCCCGGCGTGATGGCGATCGGCGAGACGCCGCGCTGGCAGAGCCGGCCGTCGATCCACTGGCTCGCCGACGTCAAAAAGGCGTCGCGCTGGTACCTCATCGGCAGCGATTACGTCTGGCCCTGGCAATCGCACCGCGCCGTCAAGAACTACATCAAGGAAACCGGCGGCCAGGTCGTCGGCGAAGAGTTCGTTCCCCTCGGGGAGGATAATCACGAGCCGCATTTGGCGCGCATCCGCGCCGCCAGGCCGGATGTCGTGCTGATCTCCCTCATCGGCACCGACAGTATCACCTTCAATCGTGCCTTCGGCGAATGCGGCCTTGGCGCCACAACGCTGCGGCTGGCGGGGGCAATGGACGAGACGGTGCTGCTGGGTATCGGCGCGGACAACAGCGAAAACCTGTTCTGCGCATCCGGGTATTTCTCCAGCGTCGGCTCGCGGGCCAACGATGACTTCCAGATCCGCTATCGCGCGATGTTTGGACCGAATGCGCCGCCGATCGGCTCGGTCGGCCAATCCAGTTATGAAGGACTGCGTTTCCTCGAAGCCGTGGCGAACAAGGCCGATTCGCTGTCGATGGCGGCCATGCTCGCGGCTGGCCGCAACATCGTTTACGGCGGCGCGCGCGGCCCGGTCACCATTCGCAATGGTCACGCCCGGATGCAGATGTATCTCGCCGAGGCCGATGGCCTCGACTTCAAGCTGATCAAGCCGGTCTGACGCCAGCGCGCCAATCCGTGCCCGCGCGATTTCAAAATAATACTTGAAAAGGAAAATATTTCCGATTTGAATGTTTCAGCGAGGCCGATGCCGCGTGCGTCGCGCATGGGGGCCGCGCCCAAGGATCGGTCCAAGGACAGGTCCAAGGACAGGTCCAAGGACAGGTCCAAGGATCGGCCCAAGAATCGTTCGAAGAAACCTCAGGAGAGCGCCGTGACAGTTGTCCTTCCCACTCCAGCCCAACTTCGTAGTGTTGCCGAGCAGTGCGGCCTCGCGCTGACCGATGACGACGTCGCTTCGTTCCGCGGCCTGATGCAGGGCTCGATCGAAGCCTACAATCTCGTCGGCGCGATGCCGGACGAGCTGCCGGAGGTCAAATATCCGCGCACACCGGGCTATCGGCCCTCCCCCGAGGAGAACCCGCGCAACGCCTGGTATCGCAAGTCGACTGTGAAGGGCGCCGCGCACGGCAAGCTCAAGGGCAAGACGGTCGCGCTGAAGGACAACATCATGCTTGCCGGCGTTCCCATGATGAACGGTTCGGCGACGCTCGAAGGTTACGTCCCCGATTTCGACGCCACCATCGTCACCCGTATGCTGGATGCCGGCGCCGAAATCGCCGGAAAAGTGCATTGCGAATCCTTCTGCATGTCCGGCGGCAGCCACACCAATGCGGTCGGCGCGGTCCATAATCCCTACAAGATGGGCTACTCGGCCGGCGGTTCGTCCTCGGGCAGCGGCGTCGTCGTCGCACTCGGTGAGGTCGATATGGCGATCGGCGGCGACCAGGGCGGCTCGATCCGCATGCCGTCCTCGTTCTGCGGCACCTACGGCATGAAGCCGACCTGGGGCCTTGTGCCCTACACCGGCATCATGCCGATCGAGATCTTCGTCGATCACACCGGCCCGATGACGGCGACCGTCGCCGACAACGCGCTGTTGCTCGAAGTGCTCGCCGGCGACGACGGCTACGACCCGCGCATCAAGTCGCCCAAGGTCGAGGAATACACCAAGGCGCTCGGCCAGGGCGTGAAGGGTATGAAGATCGGCATACTCAAGGAGGGCTTTGAGCAGCCGACAGCGGAAGCCGCCGTCAATGAAAGCGTGCGTGAGGCCGCAAAGCGTTTCAAGGATATTGGCGCCACCGTCGAGACCGTCTCGATCCCGATGCATCTCGTCGCCCCCGCGATCTGGACGCCGATCGGCGTCGAGGGCATGACCCAAACCATGATGTATGGCGACGGCTATGGCCTGTCCCGCGCCGACCTCTACTCGACATCGCTGATGGATTTCCATCGCGGCTGGCGCCGGAAGGCGGATTCGCTGTCCGAGACGGCAAAACTGTTCCTGATGCTTGGGACCTACATCAACAACACGTTCGGTCCCCGCTACTACGGCAAGGCGCTCAACATCTCGCGTCGGCTGACCGCGGCCTACGACAAGGCCTTCGGGGATTACGACCTCCTGCTGCTGCCGACCACGCCGATGAAGGCGACGAAGCTGCCGGAGCCCACAGCCAGCCGCGAGGAATATGTTGCCCGTGCGCTGGAGATGATCGGCAATACCGCGCCGTTCGACATCACCCATCACCCCGCAATGTCACTGCCCTGCGGCATGGTCGACGGCCTGCCCGTCGGACTGATGCTGGTCGGTCGGATGTTCGAGGAGTCCACGATCTACCGCGCCGCCCATGCTTTCGAGCAGATCGGCGACTGGAAGAAGATGTGAGCAAGGCTTTGATGCAGACGGACGGAACAGCAAAGCATGGCTAACGCGTTCGTCGCGGCGTTCGAGATCCTGAGCTTCGGCGCGATCATCGTCCTGATCGTGCTGGGGCTCGGCATCATCGCCAGCATGATGGGCATCTTCAACTTCGCGCAGGGCGAATTCGTGCTGCTCGGGGCCTACATCACCTATCTCGCCTACGCCAAGGGCCTGCCGGTCTGGGCCGGCATGGTCGCGGCGCCCTTCGTGGTCGGTGCCCTCGGCTTCGTGCTCGAGGCGCTGATCATCCGGCGCTTCTACGCCGCGCCGATCGTGGCCATGCTTGGCACCTACGCGCTCGGACTGATCATCCGGGAGGCCGTGCGCGGGCTGATCGGTGGCTTCTATCTCACCGTGCCCGAGCCGATCGGTGGTTCGATCGACATCGGCACGATTCACATCTCGGCCTGGCGCTTCACCATCATCGTCATCACGCTGCTGGTCATGGCGGGCTGCTATCTGCTGCTGTCGCGCACGAGCTTCGGCCTGCGCATGCGCGCCACGCTGGAAAATCCGTCGCTGGCGCGGGCGTCCGGCATTTCGACGCCCTTGATGTACGGTGCCACCTTCGCCTTCGGTTCGGCGCTTGCCGGTCTTGCCGGTGCGCTGATCGTGCCGGTGTTCAGCCTGTACGCCGATCTCGGCCTGCGCTTCCTGATCCAGGGTTTTGTCGCGGTGATGGTCGGCGGCGTCGGCTCCTTCATCGGACCGGTCGCGGGTGCCGGCGTCATCGGCACGCTCAGCGCGGCGCTGCCGTGGGTGATGGCGCCTGTCGTCGCCGACGTCCTCGTCTTCGTTCTCGCCATTGTCTTCATCAAATTTCGGCCACAGGGCCTCATCGCTGGAAAAGGGGTTTAGTCACATGTTCGATCGTGCTCAGCTCTCGCGCCGCCGCTTTCTCTCCAATCTGGCCTTTGGTTCCGGTGCGGTTGCGACCGGTGTTGGCAGCTGGGTGATCCCGGCCGACTGGGCCAATGCGGCCGAAGGCCCGATCAAGGTCGGCATCGCGACAGATCTCACCGGCCCGATCGCCTATGCCGGAAATGCCGATGCCAATGTCGCCAAGATGGTGATCAAGGAGATCAACGCGGCCGGCGGCCTGCTGGGCCGGCCGCTCGAGCTCTATATCGAGGATACCGCGTCGAATGAATCGGTCGCCGTCGGTAACGTGCGAAAACTGATCCAGCGCGACAAGGTCGACATGGTGCTGGGCGGCATCACATCGTCGATGCGCAACGCGATCAAGGACCCGATCGTGGCGCGCGGCAAGACGCTCTACATCTATCCGCAGCTCTACGAGGGCAAAGAGTGCACGCCCCATCTGTTCTGCACCGGTCCGACGCCGGCGCAGCAATGCGACGAATTCATCCCCTGGCTGATCAAAAACGGCGGCAAGAAGTTCGCGCTGCCGAGCGCCAACTATGTCTGGCCGCACACGCTCAACGTCTACGCCCGCAAGGTGATCGAATCGAACGGCGGCGAGGTGGTGTTCGAGGAATACTATCCGCTCGACCAGGTCGACTTCTCCGCCACCGTTAATCGCATCGTCTCCAACAAGGTCGACGTCGTCTTCAACACGGTCATTCCGCCGGGTGTCGGTCCGTTCTTCAAGCAGCTCTATGAGGCCGGCTTCCTCAAGAACGGCGGACGGCTGGCTTGCGTCTACTATGACGAGAACACCCTCAACATAAATCAGGCCAACGAGATCGAAGGGCTGGCGAGCTGTCTCGACTATTTCAAGGTGCTGACCAAGGAGAACCCGATCGACGCCAAGATCCAGGCGGCCTACGACAAGGACTTTCCGGGCAACATCCTGTTCGCCGCGGGCAGTGCTGCCACCGGCACCTATCGCGGCCTCAAATTGTGGGAAGCGGCCGTCAAGGAAGCCGGCAAGATCGACCGCGAGTCGGTTGCTGCGGCACTCGACCATGCCAAGATCGCCGAAGGTCCGGGCGGCCCGGCCGAGATGGTGCCAGGCAAGCGTCACTGCAAGATGAAAATGTACACCGCGGTCGCCAAGGGCGGGAACTATGAGATCGTCGCGCGCAGCGAGGGTCTGGTCGATCCCAAGGAATGCTGAGAAGGGATGTTAAAGCCGCATGCCGAAGGTGATGGGCGCATTGAAGAAGGCGATCCCCGCCGAGATCGGCGGGGAGGCGGACGCCGCAATGGAGAGCAGCGCAGCGGCAGGGCAGGCCGCTTCGGGACGAAAAGTCCTGCCGATCGTGGAGGGCGTTGTGCTCGTCGCGGCGCTGCTCGCGCCTCTGGTACTGCAGGACTATCTCACGGTGTTCGCGACGCGCGTGATCATCCTCGCTCTGTTTGCGTTGTCGTTTGATCTGGTCTGGGGCTATGCCGGCATCATGAGTTTTGGCCAGGCCCTGTTTTTCGGCTCGGCCGGGTATGGCGTTGCGCTGCTCGCGCGTGACCTCGACATCACCAACATCTTCCTGGTTCTTCCGGCCGGAACCATCATCGGCCTCACCTTCGCGCTGCTGCTCGGCGGCTTCCTGCTGCTGGGACGGCATCCCTCCAGCGTGATCTTCGTCTCGCTCGGCACACTCACCGGATCCTACGCGGCCGATCGTCTCGCGCGCGGCTGGTACTATCTCGGCGGCCAGAACGGCATCCCCTCGATCGCGCCGATGACGCTCGGTGGCTACGAATTCTCGGAGGGGCCCGCCTTCTACTATTTCGTGCTCGGCATCCTCGTCGTGGTCTACCTGCTCTGCCGCTTCCTGGTGCGCTCGCAATTCGGGCTGGCACTGGCGGGCCTGCGCGAGAATGAGCAGCGCATCGCCTTCTTCGGATACAAGGCGCAGCATCTGAAGGCGATCATCTTCACCATCGGCGGCGCCATCGCGGGGCTCGCCGGCAGCCTCTATGCCTTCCACGAAGGTTTCGTCTGGCCCAACATGGTCGGTGTGGTCGTCTCGACGCAGGTCGTTCTCTATGTGCTGTTCGGCGGCTCCGGCACGCTGATCGGCGCCGTCATCGGCACTGTCATCATCGAGGGCGTCAGCTTCTGGCTGTCTGACAATTACCGCGACATCTGGCCGATCATCCTCGGCCTGCTGCTGCTGCTCGTGATCCTGTTCCGCCCGCTCGGCCTCATCAGTTTCCTGCTCGGCGAGCGCGAACGGGTCGGCAGTTTCGATGCCGTACGCAAGGAGAAGCGCGATGCCGCTTCTTGAGGCTGCTGGCATCAAAAAGATCTTCGGCAAGCTCACCGCGCTCGATGGCGCCGCGCTCACCGTCGGCGAGAACGAGTTCCACGGCCTGATTGGCCCGAACGGCTCCGGCAAGAGCACGCTGATGAAGTGCATCGCGGGCGCCGAGGTGCCGACACAGGGCAAGGTCTCGTTCGTCAACACCGACATCACCGCGTTCACGCCGACCGAGCGTGCCCGCGCCGGCATGAGCCTGAAATTCCAGATTACGTCTGTGCTGCCGACGCTGACGCTCTACGACAACATCCTGCTCGCCCTGCAGGCGCAGTCCTCGCTGTTCGACCTCGTGTTCTCGCGCACGCGCGAGCTCCTGCACGACCAGGTCATGACCATGCTGACGCAATTCCGCCTCGCCGACCGCGCCTTCGATGCGGCCGCGGCGCTGTCACATGGCCAGCAGCAATGGCTGGAGATCGCGATGGCGCTCGCCGGCAAGCCGAAACTGTTGCTGCTGGACGAGCCGACCGGCGGCATGAGCCTGGAAGAGCGCCGCGTCACCGGCGAATTGCTGCAGCCGATCAAGCAGCACTGCTCGCTTGTCATCGTCGAGCACGACCTCGATTTCATCCGCGACATCTGTGATCGGTTGACGGTGCTCGACCAGGGCAAGGTGCTGGCATCGGGTACCGTGTCCGAGATCCAGGCCAACAAATCCGTCCAGGAGATCTATCTGCGCCGTGCCTGAATTTTTGGACATCAAGCATCTCGACGCCGGCTACGGCCGCAGCCAGGTCCTGTTCGACGTCAACCTCGGCATTCCCTGGCGCGGCGGCGTCGCCGTGCTCGGGCGCAACGGCGCCGGCAAGACCACGCTGATGAAGACCATCGTCGGCGAGCTACCGGCCTGGAAGGGCGAGGTCGCCCTCGACGGCCGCGACATCAGCCGCCGCCGCAGCGAAGAACGCGTGCGTGCCGGCATCGGCTACGTGCCGCAGGAGCATTCGGTGTTCGCGCGCCTGTCGGTACGCGACAATCTCGCGGTCGGCTCGCTCGCGAGCAAGGATGCTTCCGCGGTCGACCGCGTGCTGACCATCTTCCCGAAGCTCGGTCAGCGCCTCGACCAGCCCGCCGGCACGCTCTCCGGCGGCGAGCGCAAGATGCTCGCGATCGGCCGCGCCATGCTGGGTGATCCAAAGCTGCTGCTGCTGGACGAGCCGACCGAAGGCGTCTGGATCGGCGTGATCGAGGAGATCACCGAACGCCTGATCGAGCTCGCGAAAGATATCGCCGTCATCATCGTCGAGCAGCATCTCGACCTTGCGCTCCGCGTCGCGGACTACGCCTACGTGCTCGACCGCGGAAGGGTCGCGCTACAGGGCGCGGCGGGCGAGGTGAGGGGCAATCCGGAGCTGATGCGGTATCTGGCGCCGTAGGTATTCGCGAGCGGAACGCCGCCTACTTCACCGCCCCGAACCGGCTGTCGAACGAGTTCGACGACACCACCGGTGCGGCGCCGGCCATCTGCGCGCTGTCACCCGCACCATCGGATACCGACGGCTTCATCGCCGGCCGCGTCGCGGCGACCTTTGTCTCAGCCGGCTTCGCCGGCTCGGCGGGTTTGGCGGCAGCGACCGCCTTGTCCTTGGACGCATCGTGGCTAGGCACGAACCTTGTCACTGCGGCCTTCAGCCTAGACGCCGCAGTCGGCGGCGCTGCGGGCTTCGTGGTCGGGGCCACGGACGCTGTGGCTTGCGGCGGCGGGGTGGTGGTGGCCGTGGTGTCAGCCGTGCCCATGCCCATCTTGCGGGCAAGGCCGGAGAAGAAGCCGCCTTGCGATTTTTCCTGAGACTTTTCGGCCGGCGCGGCCGAGGCGACGCGGGTGCTGGTGGCGGGCGCGCTGACTGCGACGACCGGCTCTTCCTGCGGCGAGGCCGCGGCCGGCTCGAGGTTCGGCTTCGGCGGATTGACGTGTCCAGGGATCGTGCCCGGCGCCTTGGCCATCGCCAGCATCTGCAGCGTGTTGCCTTCGGCGGCCTCGGACAGGCCGGTCGAGCCTTCCGGAATCTTCGAGGCAAAGATCTTGTTCATGCCGCCGTCGATGCCGGTGTTCATGCGCGCCACCGGCGTGCCCTTGGCGACGAGCTTTGCGTATTCCGCGTCATCCTTCGCCTGCTTCTCGCGCACGGCGCTGGCGATATCCTCGGGGATCACATAGGCCGGGCACTTTGCGGACGCGTCGAACACGGGATCGCGCTTGGCGTCCGGCGCCTTCGCCGCATCGAAGACGTACTTCTTCTCGCAGAAGTCGACCTTCGGCTCCTGCCGCGTCACCTCGAAATGATCATAGCCTTCCTTGATCATCTTCCAGAAGGCCATGTTCGGATTGTTGCGGTGCTTGGCCATGTTCACCGGCGTCATCCGGAACGGATAGGCCTGGAACTGGAACGCCTTCTGGCCGCCGAAGAAGGACTCGCGGCCGAGCGAATAGATCTCGGCGATCTGCTCGTCCGTCATCGCGTAGCAGCCGCGCGAGGAGCAATCGCCGTGCACCATCAGCTGCGAGCCGGTGCGGCCGAGTGCGCGGTCGAACGCGTTCGGGAAGCCCGTGTTGAAGGAAAGATAGTAGGCCGACTGCGGATTCATCTGGCTCGGGTTGATCGAGTAGAATCCTTCCGGCGCCTGGCGGTCGCCTTCGCGCACCTTCGGGCCGAGATCGCCCGACCAGCGGCAGATCGGATAGGTCTTGAGCAGCGCGAACTGGCCGCTTCGGGTCTGCTTCCAGATCTCGAGCTCGGCCTCCTGCTTGAACAGGCGGATCAGGATCGGCGATTGCAGGTCCATGTTCTTCTCGCCCATCGCAGCGACGAGTTTTGGCGGGACCGGCTGGTTGGCCTTGGCGTTGGTCGCGAGCGACACCTGGTCGGTATCGCAGCCGGCGAGCAACACGCTGGCCGTGAGCGCAAATGAAGCCAAGAGCGCGCGAGCGAGCGAACGAGAAATCAAGATGGACCCCACACCGTGCCGGGCAAGGAGCGCGAACCCCAACTCTTTGGAGCATGACCAGACCGGAGATCCGGGACCCGTCGTGACGGGCATTTTTCAGGTCACGCTCCAGCGCTTATGCCCTGAAGCCATTGATTAAAATTCTAACCTCTGGGTCATGTGGTCGCAACCCGAGCGGGGATCACGAGCCCGTTGGCCCAGTGGCATGGTCAACAGAGACTAAACTTGGACGCGACTTGAGGCGTAACTTGGGACGCAACTTGGGCGCTTCGGCCGGATTCGGACTCAGATAGCCGATTTGGGCAGAAAAAGGGTTAACGCGGGGTTACCGGGGGCATTCCGTGCGGTCTCTCGTGCCCCGGACGCGGCGCAGCGCGTCCAGGACACGGACAGCCACCCGAATCAGCCCAGTTTCCGGCCCATATCGAGGAATTTCTGCCGCCGTTGCTTGCGGATGGCGTCCCCGTCCAGGCCGCGGAGCTCGTCAAAAGCCTTGGCAATGGCGTCGCCCGTGGTGGCGATCATGGCGGCGGGGTCGCGGTGGGCGCCGCCGACCGGCTCCTTCAGGATCGAGTCGATCACTCCGAAGCGCAGCATGTCCTGGGCGGTGATCTTCATGTTGTTGGCGGCTTCCTGCGCCTTGGTGCCGTCGCGCCAGAGAATCGAGGACGCGGCCTCCGGCGAGATCACACTGTAGATCGCGTGCTCCAGCATCAGGACCTTGTTTGCGGTGGTGATGGCAATGGCGCCGCCCGACATGCCCTCGCCGGTGATGATGGCGACGTTCGGCACGGTCAGCGCCAGGCAGGCGTCGGTCGACCGCGCGATCGCCTCGGCCTGGCCGCGCTCCTCCGCGCCGATGCCGGGATAGGCGCCGGCGGAATCGGCGAGCGACAGCACCGGCAGGCCGAACCGCTCGGCCATCTCCATCAGCCGCACGCATTTGCGATAGCCCTCGGGCCGCGCCATGCCGAAATTGTGCTTGATGCGGCTCTCGGTGGAATCGCCTTTTTCCTGGCCCATCACACAGATGGCCTCGCCGCGGAAACGGCCAAAGCCCGCAACCAGCGCCTCGTCCTCGCCGAACTTGCGGTCGCCCGCGAGCGGGGTGAACTCGGTGATCAGGCCCTTGATGAAGTCGTTGAAATGCGGCCGCTGCGGATGCCGCGCGACCAGCGTCTTCTGCCACGGCGTCAGGTTCAGATAGAGGTCGGCCAGCGCCTGCGCCGCCTTGTCCTCGATCCGTTCGATCTCCTCAGCGATGTCAGTGCCGGAGGCCGCGAGCGTACGCAGCTCGTCGACCTTGGAGTCGAGCTCGGCGACGGGCTTTTCGAAGTCGAGATAGCTGCGCATCTGGTCTTGCATCAACTCAATATAGGGAAGACAGGGCGAAGAGGCGAAACGGATTTGAGCTCGCGGAAAGAAGTGTAGCTTCTTCAATGAGTTGGCTTGTGTGCTCCCGGGAGCCCGCCAAATCATTCGTGAGGCCACGGCTCTTTCTGCGGAGATGTGGCCGAAGTCAAGGCGGTTTCGCCTGTGGGTCGCAGCTTGTAGCCCGGATGAGCGAAGCGAAATCCGGGGCAGGTCGTGCCCCGGGTACCAATCCCGGATGTCGCTCCGCTCATCCGGGCTACAGAAGCTATGCAGCCGCTACTTCTCCGCCAGCGGGTGCAGATCGCGCACGAGGCTCTTCAGGCGCTCCTCGACCACATGGGTGTAAATTTGGGTGGTCGAGATGTCGGTGTGGCCGAGCAGGGTCTGTACGATGCGCAAGTCGGCGCCGTTATGCAGGAGGTGGCTGGCGAAGGCATGGCGCAGCACGTGCGGGGATACCAGCCGGGCCTGCAGGCCCGATGCGACCGCGAGCTCTTTCAAGTCGCGGGCGAAATGCTGCCGCGTCAGATGCCCGCTCTCGCCGAAGGAGGGGAACAGCCATTTCGAGGCGGCAAGGCCGTTCTTCTTTCCCGCCTTCGCGGCTTCCGTCGCTGCGAGATAATCGGCCATCGCCTGGCGCGAGGCATCGTTGAGCGGCACCAGGCGTTCCTTGTCGCCCTTGCCGCGCACCACGATCATGCGGGCGTCGCGCTTGGCGGCCGTGCGCGGCAGCGCCACCAGCTCGGAGACGCGCAGGCCTGTCGCGTAGAGCACCTCCAGCAGGCAATAGAGCCGTAAGCTGCGCAGCCGCTGCGCGGGCGAGACCTCCGCTGCCTCGCTCAATTCCTTGGCGCGGCGGAGCATGCGGTCGACATCCGCGATCGAGAGCACCTTCGGCAAGCCGCGGCCGCGCTTGGGGCCGGACAGGATCGCCGCGGGATCTTCGGTCCGGATGCGCTCGTTCAGCAGAAAGCGGAACAGATGCCGCATCGCCGACAGCCGCCGTGCGACGCTCGACGATTTGAAGCCGCGTGCATCGAGATCGCCAAGATAGTCGCGTAGGACTTGCGTCTCCGCGTCCGCAAATGTGTGGCCGACGCGGCCGAGAAACTCGGAGAAATCGGTGAGGTCGCGGCGGTAGGCGTCGAGCGTATTGGGGCCTGCGCCCTGTTCCGCCGCGAGCATGTCGAGGAACAGACCGGTAAGCTTGCTGTCGGAGGGCTTGTTTGCGGAAGATTTGGCACGCATGCCCCGCAACCTAGCTCCTATTTCTTGAGAAATTTGTCAGGCGGGATCGTCACCGTCATTTCCCGCGGTTTGGGACTGACGAAGTTCGCCAGCGCGAACACCACGCCATAGACGATGCCGGCGATCACGGCGACGACCGTCAGGAAGCGGAACAGGCTGGGCATCGGGAACGGTCTCGGGCGTCCAAATTAACCAATGAAATCATCCAACATGTTCGCCGTTTCGTGGCAAGAGTCCTCTGGCGAGCCCCCCTGTGGGGTCGTATAGGTGGCCAAAGGATGCCGTCTTTGGCGGCAGATTGAGCGAGATCCATGCCTGACGCCGCCTTGCCGATAGCTGCTTCGCCTGAGACCGACATCCTGTCGGCGCTCGGGGCGCGCTCGATCGTGCTCGTCGGCATGATGGGGGTTGGCAAATCCACCGTCGGCCGCCGCCTGGCGGCCCGGCTCAAGCTGCCCTTCGTCGATGCCGACACCGAGATCGAGGCGGCGGCCGGCATGACCATACCGGAGATCTTCGAGCGCCACGGCGAGCCGCATTTCCGCGACGGCGAGGCGCGGGTGATCGCGCGGCTGCTTGACGGGGGCCCCCTCGTGCTGGCGACCGGCGGCGGTGCCTTCATGCGCGAGGAAACGCGGAACCGCATTGCGGCGAAAGCAATCTCGATCTGGCTCAAGGCTGACCACGACGTCATCATGCGCCGGGTGCGCCGCCGCGCCGATCGTCCGCTGCTGCAGACCGCCGATCCCGAAGGAACCGTCATGCGCCTGCTCACCGAGCGCGAGCCGGTCTACCGCAACGCCGATCTCACCATCGCCTCGCGCGACGTGCCGCACGACAAGATCGTCGAGGAATGCATCGAGACGCTGCGCGTCCATCTCTGCGGTGAGCCCGCGTCCAAACCACCAGCCGATGTCGTGAGTGCCGTTCGATGACTGCGCCTTTGAAACATTCCGATCCCGTGAACGTCGACGTCGCGCTCGGCGATCGCGCCTATGACATCGTCATCGGCCGCGGCGTGCTGGCCTCGCTCGGCGAGCGGGTCGCCGCTTTGCGTCCCGGCGTGCGTACCGCGATCGTCACCGACCGCACCGTCGCAAAATACTGGTTAGAGCCCACCGAGGCATCGCTCGCAGCCAGCGGCATCCCGACGTCGCGAATCGTCGTCGAGGAAGGCGAGATCTCCAAGACCTATGCCGGCCTTGAAAAGGTCAGCGAAGCCCTGATCGGCGCGAAGATCGAGCGCAACGATCTCGTCATCGCGCTCGGCGGCGGCGTGGTCGGCGATCTCGCCGGCTTTGCGGCTGCGGTCCTGCGCCGCGGCGTCGATTTCGTGCAGGTGCCGACCTCGCTGCTGGCGCAGGTCGATTCGTCCGTCGGCGGCAAGACCGGCATCAATTCGCCGCAGGGTAAGAATTTGCTCGGCGCCTTCCACCAGCCGGTGCTTGTCATCGCCGATACCGCCATGCTCGACACGCTGTCGCCACGGCAATTCCGCGCCGGCTATGCCGAGGTCGCCAAATATGGCGTGCTCGGCGACGAGGCCTTCTTCACCTGGCTGGAGAAGAACCACGCCGACATCTTCAAGGGCGGCTCGGCGCGCGAGCATGCGATCGCGACCTCCTGCCGCGCCAAGGCCGGCGTCGTCTCGCGCGACGAGCGCGAGACCGGCGAGCGCGCGCTGCTCAATCTCGGTCACACCTTCGGTCACGCGCTGGAAGCCGCGACCGGCTTCTCCGACCGTCTGTTCCACGGCGAAGGCGTCGCCATCGGCATGACGCTGGCGGCGCAGTTCTCGGCGAGGCTCGGCATGATCGGCGAGGCGGATGCGGCGCGTGTCGAACGTCACCTCATCGAGGCGGGCCTGCCGACACGTTTGCAGGACATCGCCGGTTTCGCGCAGGAAGGGCTTGGCGACGCCGACGCGCTGATGGCGCTGATGGCGCAGGACAAGAAGGTCAAGCGCGGCAAGCTCACCTTCATCCTGCTGGAGGCTGTGGGGCGCGCCGTGATCGCGAAGGATGTCGAGCCGGCCCCGGTGCGCGATTTCCTCAAGGAGAAGCTCGCGCAAAAGGCATGATGCGCGGCCAGAGCGTTTTCGGGCGAAGTGGACAACGGTTCACGTAAAGAGAACGCGTCAAAACAAGAATCTAAAGCCCTTTCCGATTCCATCGGAACGGGGCTTTAAGCGGTTGTTGAGTGGTGCATGGACTGGCTCGGATTCACCATCGTCGTCCTCTGCCTCTTGGTCTCGGCGTTCTTCGCCGCGAGCGAGACCGCGCTGACCGGCGCTTCGCGCGCCAGCATGCTGCGGCTCTCCATGCAGGGTAATCGTGACGCGGACGTCGTCTCGGAACTGCTTGACATGCGCGAACGCCTGATCGGCGCGCTGCTGCTCGGCAATAACATCGCCAATATCGGTGCCTCCGCGCTCGCGACCGGCATCTTCACGGGGTGGTTCGGCGATGTCGGCGTGCTCTATGCCACCGGCCTGATGACCGCGCTGGTCGTGATCTTCGCGGAGGTGCTGCCCAAGACCATCGCCATCAACGCGCCTGACCGGATGGCGCTTGCGGTCGCGCGCCCGATGCGGCTGACGATGTACGTGCTGGGGCCGCTGCTGCGCGTGGTGGAAGTCATCGTGCGTCTGTTGATGCGCCTGTTCGGCCTCGCCGGCGAGCACCAGGCGATCCTGTCGCCGACCGAGCGCCTGCGCGGTGCGGTCGATCTCCTTCATCACGAGGGCAAGTTCGAGAAGCAGGACCGCGACATGCTCGGCGGCCTGCTCGACCTGCGCGAGCTTCAGGTTTCCGACGTCATGATCCATCGCACCGAGATGATGATGATCAACGCCGATCTGCCGCCGGAGGAACTGGTGCGCGAGGTGCTGGCGACCGAATACACCCGCATTCCGCTCTGGCGCGAGAAGCCGGAGAACATCATCGGCGTGCTGCATGCCAAGGATCTGTTGCGCGCTATCCGCGCGTCCGACGGCGACACCTCGCGCATCGACGTCTCCACCATCGCGCTGCCGCCCTGGTTCGTGCCGGAGATGCGACCCGTCTCCGAGCAGCTCAAGGCGTTCCGCCGCCGCAAGACACATTTTGCGCTCGTCGTCGACGAGTACGGCGAAGTTGAAGGTCTTGTGACGCTGGAAGACATTCTGGAAGAAATCGTCGGCGACATCTCCGACGAGCATGACGTCGTGGTCGCGGGCGTGCGCGCCCAGCCGGACGGATCGGTCGTGGTCGACGGCTCGGTGCCGATCCGGGATCTCAACCGCGCCATGGACTGGCACCTGCCCGATGAAGAGGCAACGACGGTTGCCGGCCTCGTCATTCACGAGGCGCGCTCGATCCCCGACCGCGGCCAGAGTTTTACGTTCCACGGCTTCCGCTTCCGCGTGCTGCGCCGCGAGCGCAACCGCATCACCGCGCTCCGTATTTCACCGGTGCCGCGCGAGGCGGAAATGGAAGAAGCCAAGCCGCGGCGGGCCGGGACGTCGTTTTGACTTGGTCATCGCCCGCCTTGTGCGCAATTGCGCACTGGGGCGGGCGATCCAGTACGCCGCGGCCGCTCGGTTCTAGCCGCGCCGCCTCGGAGTACTGGATGCCCGCCTTCGCGGGCATGACAGCGGAATTTGTGGTACTCAGCCTTCCCCCCGGCGCCTGTGCGTGGATCGCCAGCGCATGCAGGCTGCCGGAAAGTTCCACGGCCAGCGCCGAATTTATCATGCGGTGGCGCTCGACCCGGCTCTTCCCTTTGAAGGCTGGAGACACGATATAGACGCGAAAGTGCGTCTCGCCGCTCGGTTGATGGCCGGCGTGGCCTTCATGCAAATGTGACTCGTCGACGACCTGCAGGCTTTCCGGCGTGAAAGCTTCCTGCAACTTGTTGCTGATAGTGTCTCTCATAACCATAAGTGCCATTAAGGTGCGCGATCGCACTCCGTCAATGCCCATAGGCCGCTCCTGGCGGCCGTTCCTAAAGGCCGATGTGAAGCTTCGGCTACGGGTTTTTAGCAAAATGCAATGTCAAGACTTGAAGGTTTTTGCATTGCGTAGTCAAAGTCAGCCATGCCGATCGATTCATCAAAGTTCTTCGACTCCATTCGCGTCAAGCCGCGGGGCAAGCAGCCCGAGGTGAAGCCGCGCGACACCGTGGTCAACTGCGAATGGGCCGGGTGTCAGAACAAGGGTGCGCACCGCGCGCCGAAGGGGCGTGAGAACCAGCGTGAGTACTGGCACTTCTGCCTGAACCACGTGCGCGAGTACAACCAGAACTACAATTTCTTCTCCGGCATGAATGCTGACGCGGTCGCGCGCTACCAGAAGGATGCGCTGACCGGCCACCGTCCGACCTGGAAGATGGGCGCCAATGGCGGCGTCAAGAAGGGGGCGGAAGCCGAGGTCGACGGCGCCTTCGATCCGTTCAGCATGTTCTCCGAGATCAACGGCCGCGCCAATTGGCGCCGCGGGCCCGAAGCCCAGCCCAAGGCCGAGACGCGCAAGGTGATGAACGCCGAGCGCAAGGCGCTCCAGGTCATGGGCCTCGGCCCAGGCGCCACGCTCGCCGACGTCAAGAGCAAGTACAAGGCCCTGGTGAAGCAGCATCACCCCGACGCCAATGGCGGAGACCGCTCCACCGAAGACCGCCTGATCGAGATCATCAAGGCGTATAATTATCTGAAGACGGTGGTGCGGGAGGCCTGAGCCTCGCGCTCTACTTTTGCCGCATCCTCGGTGTCGTCCCGGACAAGCGCGCCCTGAGCGCGCGCCGATCCGGGACCCATATGTGGACGGCCCCCGTGGCACAAGAGCATTGTGAGGTTTGATCGGATCGCTTGCATCGATATGTCCGGCCTGTCTGTGCAGCTTGGTCGCCGCTGGCCAAGAT